>JAEZVM010000072.1 GCA_023420795.1 Pseudomonadota bacterium | reverse complement strand
GTTTTCCGCGATGGGCTTTGGCGTGCTGCAGATCGATCTCTTCGGATGCGGCGACAGCGACGGCGAATTGCGCGACGTGAGCTGGGAACTCTGGAAGCAGGATCTTGCGGCCGCTGCGAAGTGGCTGCGAAAGCAGGCCGGAACGGAACTGCTCCTGTGGGGGCTGCGTCTTGGCGCGACGCTTGCCATCGATTTTGCGCGTTCATCGAAAGAGGCAATCGATTGCCTGATTCTCTGGCAGCCGGTTATCAACGGACAAGCATACATGAACCAGTTCCTGAGAATCCAGCTGGCGGGGAATATGCTCGCGCAAAACGTCAATGGAACTGCGACGATGCAGAATCCGCGCAAGTCACTGGCTGCTGGCGAAGTCGTCGAAGCTGGCGGTTATGAGCTGACGCCAGCGCTGGCAGAAGCGATCGGCAACGTGAATCTGACAAATCTGTCAGACCTGCATATGCCGATTCACTGGTTCGAGATCAGCGAAAGAGTGACAGCCGAGAGGGTAGCTGTTCTGAATGCATGGAGAGAGAACGGGATCGATGCCCATCTTCGGCAGGTGCACTGTTCCTCGTTCTGGTCGTCGCCCGAGATTCGGGAATCTCCGCAACTGCTATCCGCGACGTCGGCAATACTCCCGAAGAGGCTGTATGAGTGTTGAAGAGCAGGCGCTGTGTTTTTCCTGCAATGGGTCGGCCTTGTACGGCATTCTCGCCATGCCTGCGCAACCGCGGTCCTGTGGCGTGGTCATCGTCGTCGGCGGGCCGCAATACCGTGCGGGGAGCCATCGGCAATTCGTGCTGCTGGCACGCGAACTTGCAGCGCACGGATACCCGGTTCTGCGCTTCGATTACCGCGGCATGGGGGACAGTGAAGGAGAGGCGCGGAATTTCGAGAATGTTGAGGGCGACATTCGCGCCGCTATCGGTCTGCTGACGGAAAAGGCTCCGGCCGTCGAGAAAGTTGTGCTCTGGGGCTTGTGCGACGGCGCGACCGCTGCTTTGTTTCATGCGCATCAGGACAGCCGCGTGTCAGGCCTGGTGCTGGTGAATCCTTGGGCAAGAACCGAGGAAGGCGAGGCCCGGGCGTACCTGAAACACTATTATCAGGCGCGTCTGACGGATGCGGAACTGTGGAAGAAGATTGCCGGCGGCAGGTTCAATTACAAAGAGGCCGGCCAATCGCTTCTGCAACTGCTGATGCGCTCACGCCAAGGGAAAACAGTGGCAGGAGCTGAGGATGCTGCGCCTCTTCCGGACCGGATACTGGAAGCATTCGGCAGATTCAACGGAAGAACGCTGCTAATCCTGAGTGACAACGACCTGATTGCGAAAGAGTTTTCTGATTTGGCCAACGGCTCTTCCCGATGGCGCCAAATGATCCGGCAACCGAAGGTGCAGACTTTCCATTTGCGAGAGGCGAATCACACATTCTCGCGACGGGAATGGCGTGATGTGGTGGCCTTGCAGACTCGAGAATGGCTCGATGGCGTATGAAGCCGAGTATCGCTTGCCTGTAGCAGCGAATTTATGCAAACACCGTGATTGCCGTGGCAACTAAGAGGCAAATGCGGTTTATAAAGGTATGAAACGATGTTGCTGGATGGACGAAGATTTTCGCCAGAGAGCCAACTCCAGGCCAAAACATGCATTGTCGGCACCGGCATGGGTGCGCTTTCCGTCGCACGCGTGCTGATCGAGGCGGGAGTCGATGTATTGCTCATTGAGGCGGGGCCGGTGGCGGCAACACGCCGTGAGCCGCCTGCAGTCGAAGTGGAGAATGTCGGAAGGCCGTTTCGCCTGCCCACCAGTCGCGGCCTGGAAGCAGGGGGCGGTACAGCGCTATGGCACGGCATATGTGCGCAGCTGGATGACATCGATTTCCAGAAGCGTACCTGGGTGCCGCATAGCGGATGGCCTGTCAGCAGCAACGAGCTTGCTCCGTACTATCGAAAGGCATGGGAACTTCTGTGCGGCGGCGACCGTTCCAGTGATCCCGGCGTTGCGGCCGGTCTGGCGCAGCAGCCAGAGGTTGCAGACAAGCTGCGGAGCAAGATTTATCAGTTCCTCTCGTCGCCGTTTCGTGGCAAGAATCTGTTGCTGAACTGGTGCAGGCAAGGGAAGGCACGCTGCGTTGTCCATGCCGTTGCGCTGAAATTGGTACAGGACGAAGCGGGAAGGGCACATCGACTGATCGTGGGCAGCGGCGAACGGACCTTTACTGTAAAGGCTGACATGTTCATCGTCGCGGCCGGCGCCCTTGAAACGCCTCGGCTGCTGCTCAATTCTCAGACGGGATTTGAGTCCGGACCGGGCAAGAATCTGTGGTGGCTGGGCCGCAACCTGATGGATCACCCGGCCGCATACCTGTCGCAGGTGGTGTATCAAGAGCCGATCGCCGGGCATTTGTTTTCAGGCTTCGATATCGGCAACGGAGTCAAGGCATTGCCCGGCTATATCATCAAGAATGAGGAGCAGCACAAGCACAGGCTGCCGAATCAGGCCATCTTCATCCGTCCCGGCCTCGATGAGCGAAAAGTGCCGA
>JAEZVM010000026.1 GCA_023420795.1 Pseudomonadota bacterium | reverse complement strand
CGGAGCCGGGCGTCGAACTGGCCCGGTTGTTCGGTTAAATCACCCAAGCCAAGCAGCACGCATGCGTGCTGCCGCTGCCGGCTTCGACTGCGCCGCAAGCACCATCTGCGGCGCATCCTCCGGCGTGAGTATTGCGCCGAACATCATCAACTCGTCACGTCGGAATATATGCAGCGTCACCGCATCGCCAACGCGATAGCGCGCGAGCAACGTGTCGAGATTGGTTGCCGTCACCCGCAAGCCATCCACCGCAACTAGAATGTCGCCTGCGGACAACCCGGTCCGGTGCGCGGCACCACCTTCATAGACATTCGCGATCTTGCTGTCATTGCCGTCACGGGTCGTGCGGATGTTGAGGCTGACCTTCGCGCTCTTCCGGTTGTCGGATGATTCGATGCCAAACGGCGCGAGCAGCTTGGCCAGAGGAAGATCATCTGTGCCGCGCACGTATCGATCGAAGAAACGCTTCAGCTTCAGGCCAGTGACTTCATCGAACAGCGCTTCCGCCTCCACTTCGCTGAGGCCCCTGCCACCACCTTCATAAAAATCCCTGCCGTAACGCTTCCATAACGTCCGCATTACGTCGTCCAGCGATTTCCTGCCGCTGGTTTCCGCGCGTATTGTCAGGTCCAGCGCCAGACCGATCAGCGAACCCTTCACGTAATAGCTGACGATCGCGTTCGGCGAGTTTTCATCCTGCCGGTAATACTTGGTCCACGCATCGAAGCTGGATTCAGCCACGCTCTGCTTGGTGCGTCCACTGCCGCGCAGCACGTTGTTGATGTTCTTAGCGACCAGCTTGAGATAAGCAGCTTCGTCGATCACGCCGCTGCGCATCAGCATCAGGTCGTCGTAATAGCTGGTAAAGCCTTCGAACAGCCACAGCAGCGATGTATAACCTTCAACGCTCAAGTCGTACGGCGCGAAGGCTGCCGGCTTGATGCGCTTTACGTTCCAGGTGTGGAAATATTCATGACTGCACAAGCCGAGGTAAGTGCGATAGCCATCGCTCATCTCCTTCTGTCCCTTCACCGGCAGATCGGCACGTGAACAGATCAGCGCGGTCGATGCACGATGCTCGAGCCCGCCATAGCCGGCGCCGACGGCCAGCGTCATGAGCACGTAGCGCGCCATCGGCGCGCGCCTGCTTCTCGGCTCGAACAGCGCGATCTGCGCTTCGCAGATCTTCTTCAGGTCGGCAGTCAGGCGGGCCATATCGAGGTTCGGCACGCGCCCGGTGATCACAACATCATGCGGCACGCCGTGCGCCTTGAAGTTCGCCAGCTCGAACAGGCCCATTTCAACCGGGTGATCGATCAGTTCATCGTAATCGGCTGCGACATAGGTGCCGAAGCCATAGCGTTTCGCCTTCAGCTCGGGCAAGGCAGTCGCCACGCGCCACGCCTTGTACGGCTCCCCTTCCGGGGGACGGATATCGACCACATGTGGCCGGCTTTCCTGCCCATGCACGCGCAGGAATACGCTGGTGCCGTTGAAGAACGCATGTGTCTGATCCAGGTGTGCGGCACGCACCGACAGGTCCCAGGCATAAACCTCGTAATGCAGCGTTATGCTGCCGTCGCAGGGTGCGGCCTGCCAGGTGTGCTTGTCCAGCTTTCTGAGCGCGACTTTTCTCCCATTGGATTCGGCGCGGATGCGCACGATGTTGCGCGCAAACTCGCGGATCATGTAACTGCCGGGGATCCATGCCGGCAGGCTGAATATCTGCCCGGCCGGGTCCGGCGACGCCACGGTGAGCGTCACTTCGAACAGGTGCGCGGCCGGGTCCCTGGGGATGATGGAATAGTAGATCGTGTCTTTCATGCCTGTCCTGTCGTCGGGAGGTGCAACCATCACACTCGGTGCGTGCGATCGATAGACGGATAGTGTATCGGGATTGCGTGAAAGAGGTTCAGGGAGCGCGTCCCGCGAGAATATCCTCGGGGCTGTCGATATCCTGCACGATGCCGGGATCATCGGTCGCAATCGCGGCTACCGAAAAGACCTTCAACCAGCGCCGCGCGCCTTCGTCGCCGCGCAAGGACAACAGATTTGCCAGATGGGCCCGGCTGAATGCAACCGGATTGCCGCGCCTCCCGCAATAAGTCGGTGCCGCGATTTGCGCGCCACCTTGCAGAGCTTCGACGAGCGCCCGCATGGTTGTCGGCTGCACATATGGCATGTCGGCCAGCGCGATTACCCAGCCGGCGGCATTGCGTGTACGCGAGACGCCCTCCACCAACGACGCAGCCATGCCTTCGTCGGCATTGGCGCATACGGCGATGTCACATCCGATTTCCTGCAACTGCGCAGCGAGGAAATGTGCGTCTGGCCGCACGACGGCAAGCACCCTCGGCAGAGCGGCAAGCAGGCTTCTTGCCGCGGCGACTGCGACCGGATCTCCATTCGGAAGAGGCTGCAGCAGCTTGTCTCGTACGCCAGTAGGATCGAAACGGGAGCCCCGCCCTGCCGCCAGCAATATGCCGTTGATCGGGCCGGGGGCGATGTCAGGCGAGGTTGCTTGCTGCATCCTTGATCGCCGTACGAATCCGTTGGTAGGTGCCGCAGCGGCAGATGTTGCCGCTCATCGCAGCATCAATCTCCGCATCGGTTGGCGCCTTGTTCGTCCGAAGCAGCGCCGTGGCGCTCATCACCTGCCCGCTCTGGCAGTAGCCGCACTGCGGCACGTCATGCCGGATCCATGCGGACTGTACTGCCTTGCCTATCCGGTCGGCCCCCATCGCCTCGATCGTGGTGATGTGCTTGCCCACGGCATTTGCAATCGGTGTGATACAGGAGCGGATCGGCTGGCCGTCGAGATGCACAGTGCAGGCGCCGCATAACGCCGCGCCGCAACCGAACTTGGTGCCGGTGAGATTGAGCTGGTCGCGCAGCGCCCAGAGAATTGGCGTGGACGGATCGGCATCAAGCACTTCATCGCGGCCATTTACATGCACGGTAATCATGATTTGGTGGTGTCCTGACGATACAGGCAAGCTGCCCGAAATGAAAAATGGCGCGCCCCTTGTCGGGAACGCGCCATCATGTTGCCTGATAGATCAGCTGACTATTTGATAGAAGCCAACTTGCTTTCGAGCGCCTTGGCATCGACCGCGCCCGGAATGCGGGTGCCGTCGGTAAAGAAGATGGTTGGCGTTCCGGTGATCCGCAGTTTCTGGCCCAGCGCGAAGATCTTGTCATTTGGCGTGGTGCAGTTGGCCGGAGCCGCTTCGGGCACTTTGCCCCTCAACATCCAGTCGTCCCATGCCTTTGCGCGATCGGATGAGCACCAGATATTCTTCGACTTGACCGCCGAATCCTCGGACAGGATGTTGTACATGAAGGTATAGACCGTCACGTTGTCCATCTCGCTCAGGGTCTGGCGGAAGCGTTTGCAATAACCGCAATTCGGATCCTCGAACACCGCAATCACGCGCTTGCCATTGCCCTTGACCATCTTCAGTGCAGAATCGAACGGCAGGTCGGAGAACTTGATCTTGTTGATCTCGTCGAGACGGGCCTTGGTCTGATCCTGGAAGGTCTTGGTATCGACTACGCGGCCGATGAACAGGTACTCCCCTTTCGGGTCGGTATAAAAAATGTCGCCGCCGACGCGTACTTCGTACAGGCCGCCATATGGCGTCTTGACGATGGACTCGATCTTCACGCCATCTCCTAGGCGCGGCTCGATAGCTTTCTTGATCGCGGCGGCTTCCTGTGCGGTTTGCGCCAGCGCGGAGCCTGCTGCGAGACCGAATGCCGTAATGGCGATTAGTTTAGTCAGTTTGATCATGCTTCCATTTTTCCTTTCTACGGCCTCTTTCCCATTGCATGGGAAATCAGCGCCCGCTTTATGACCGGCAGTTTGTTGACCAAGTTCAATCCAATGTTACGCGCCACCCGCAACGGCTCAAAATCCGTGGAGAACAAGCGCTCCAGCCCGTCAGTCGCCAGCTGCATCAGGAAAATGTCTTCCTTGCGCGCGCGCGCATAGCGGCTCAGCACCCGCTCGTCACCGCAATCGCGGTGCGCCTCGCGCTCCGTCACTTCCTTAACCAGCGCCGCCACATCGGCGAATCCGAGGTTCATGCCATGACCAGCAAGCGGATGCACCACATGGGCAGCATCGCCGATCAGCGCAACGCGCGGCGCAACGATGGAATGCGGCCGCATCAGCCTCAAGGGAAACGCCTTGACGAGTTCGGGCTGCAGCGGGCGCAGCTGCCCCAACGGATGTCCGGGCATAGCCGACAAGCGCTCCGCCAGTTGCGTCAGCGATTCCCGCAGCAGCGTCTGCGCCAAGGCTTCCGGCGCGGACCATACCAGCGATACCCGTTGCCCTGGCAGCGGCAGCAGCGCCACGATGCCTTCCGAGGAAGTGAACCATTGATAAGCCGTGCCGTGATGCGGCTGGTCGCATTCGAAATTGCTGACAATCGCGCGCTGGCCATAAGAACGGTAATCGAGTCCGATGTCGCATTGCCCGCGCACCCAGGATTGCGCGCCATCCGCGCCGACCACCAGCGAGGCTTCGA
>JAEZVM010000387.1 GCA_023420795.1 Pseudomonadota bacterium | reverse complement strand
GGAATAGACGGCAGCCAGCGGCCGCGAGCCAGGCAGTGACTGGTTGCCGGCAAAGGTCTTAATGAACTGCTCACCTGTGAATTCATCCGGATCGAGTTTGATCGAGGCTGCGGCAGAAGCGCTCGCGCAGACCAGATATGGATCGGAGACAGGAATGGGATGCAATGTGGTGTAGAACGATGGCGGCAGTGCGGCGAACGAATTCTGGAACTGTAACGCCTCCGTTCGGTGCGGCCCTGTACCGGGGCTGGATAAAACCATGTTGCTTCCTTTAGGTGATTGCCGGATGACCTCTAGGCCACCAATCATTTTGACAGAGAAGTAGGATGGACCTCGGTGACGAAACCGCTGGGGCTGGCGGTTAATTGATGCCACGCAATCCAGCCTGACATATTTTGCCGTCAACGATTGTCGAGCTGAAACTCAGCGTGTATATATTTAGAAGGCTTGCGAAAGTTCAATCTTGATATATGAACTCAGAGTCGTTTATCGCGATTTAATTCGCATGTCGGCATCTTTTTGCAACGATGCAAGATTGTGTTGCGGCGCGTGATGAAAAGCGTTTTCAGTAAGTGGTATCGAGGGAAAAGTCACATCGAAGACATTGATGCGATGCACCATCGAAAGTCATTGACTGTTTTCGTACGGTCGTTCAAAAATCATGACGTGAACTAGAAGCAAGGCTCTAAATCGGCTTGCGAGCCCGAGGGAGCATAAACCGGCCGATGATCTCTTAATCCAAATTCCAGGAGGCAGAATGTTGCAGTATCCCAAGAGCCCATTGATGGGCCAGATGATGGATCAGCCGTTGCTTATCTCCAGCATCATTCAGCATGCGGACCGCTATTTCGGCGACAACGAAATCGTTTCTCGCCGCACCGAAGGCGATATTCATCGTTACACCTATCGCGATTGTCACAAGCGTGCACGGCAGATGGCCAATGCATTGGCTGGCCTGGGCGTGAAGATGGGCGACCGCGTCGCCACGCTGGCATGGAACGGCTATCGGCACATGGAGCTGTATTACGCGATTTCCGGTTCCGGCGCGGTGATGCACACGATTAATCCGCGCCTGCATCCGGAGCAGATCGCCTACATCGTCAATCACGCGGAAGACCAGTACCTGTTCTTCGACATGACCTTCCTGCCGCTGGTCGAGGCATTTGCTGCACACTGCAAGACGGTAAAAGGCTTCGTGATGATGTGCGATCGCGAGCGCATGCCACAGGAGACCAAGATTGCCAACCTGCTGTGCTACGAAGATCTGATCGATAACAATTCCGACCACTACGAGTGGCCGCTGTTCGACGAGAATTCCGCCTCCAGCCTGTGCTACACCTCCGGCACCACGGGCAATCCGAAAGGCGCGCTGTATTCGCATCGCTCCACCGTGCTGCACTCGTACGCATCGGCGATGCCCGATGCACTGAACGTGTCCGCGCGCGATACCGTTCTGCCGGTGGTTCCAATGTTCCATGTCAATGCATGGGGCTTGCCTTATTCCGTGCCGCTGGCAGGCGCGAAGATGGTGTTTCCGGGCGCGGCCCTGGACGGCAAATCGATTTATGAACTGTTCGAGCAGGAGAAGGTAACCTTCTCGGCCGGCGTACCGACCGTCTGGCTCGGTCTACTGACCTATGTAGGACAGAACGACCTGAAGTTCTCGACGTTCAAGCGCACCGTCATCGGCGGTTCTGCCTGCCCGCCGGCGATGATGAAGACGTTCCGCCACCAGTACGGCGTGGAAGTGGTGCATGCTTGGGGTATGACGGAGATGTCGCCGCTCGGTACCGCCTGCACGCTGCAGAGCCATCACCAGTCGCTGCCGGAGGAACAGAAGCAGGCGCTGCTGGAAAAGCAGGGGCATGCGATCTACGGCGTGGACATGAAGATCGTCGGCGACGACGGCAAGGAACTGCCCTGGGACGGCAAGACTTATGGCAACCTGCTGGTCAAAGGGCCATGGATCATCAGCAGTTATTTCAAGGGTGAAGGCGGCGATGTGCTGCAGGACGGCTGGTTCCCGACCGGCGACGTGGCGACGATCAGCCCCGATGGCTACATGCAGATCACCGATCGCAGCAAGGACGTCATCAAGTCCGGTGGCGAGTGGATCGGTACCATCGATCTGGAGAACATTGCGATGGCGCACCCCGCAGTGCAGCAGGCCGCATGCATCGGCGTATTCCATCCGAAGTGGGACGAGCGCCCGCTCCTGGTCGTGGTGAAGAAGCCTGGCGTCGAAGTCAGCAAGGAAGAATTGATCAAGTTCTACGACGGCAAGATCGCAAAATGGTGGACGCCGGACGATGTGAGCTTTGTCGAAGCGCTTCCGATCGGAGCCACCGGCAAGGTCTTGAAGAACAGGATTCGCGAGCAATTCAAGGAGTACAAACTGCCGACAGCATAGATGTATTGAAGTGAAACACCGGAAGCAAATCTGACATTGTTCCATCAGAAGTATTTATATAAGGAAGAGACAAATGATGAAAAAGATTCGCCCCCACGTTCTCGCATTATCGGTTACAGCCGCCTTCTCGGCTCCTTTGGCTCAGGCTGACACCATCAAGATCGCAATGATCGAAACCATGTCCGGCGCGTTTGCACCAATCGGACAGAACCAGCTGAATACGTTCCGGATGTTTGCCGAGACGGCCAATCAGCAGAAATGGGCTGGCAGCCATACGATCGAGGTGACCGCATTCGACGGCAAGGGCAGCCCGCAGGAGTCGCTGAACCAGCTCAAGACCGTCATCGATCAGGGCTATCGCTATATCGCCCAAGGCAATGGCTCCGGCGTTGCGCTGGCGCTGGTCGATGCGATCAACAAACACAATGAGCGCAATCCCGGCAAGGAAATCGTTTTCCTGAACTACTCGGCGATCGACCCCGATCTGACCAACAGCAAATGCAGTTTCTGGCATTTCCGCTTCGATGCCAACTCCGACATGAAAATGGAGGCCATGACTACTTTCATGGCCAAGGACCCGAATATCAAGAAGGTCTATATCATCGGCCAGAACTATGCGCACGGCCATCAAGTTACCCGCGCCGCGAAGGAGTATCTGAAACGTAAGCGCCCGGACATTCAGATCGTCGGCGATGATCTGCATCCGATCGCTACGGTGAAGGACTTCGCACCGTACGTCGCGAAGATCAAGGCGTCCGGCGCCGATACCGTCATCACCGGCAACTGGGGCGCCGATCTTGCGCTGCTGGTGAAGGCGGCGAAGGATGCTGGCCTGACTTCTAAGTTCTACACCTACTACGGCGGCACTTCCGGCGTACCGACTGCAATGGGTGGCGCTACCGCTGGCATGGTCAAACAGGTTGCTTACTGGATTCCGAACAACGAAACTTTCGCTGGCAAGGAAATCGTCGAGGCATTCAAGAAGAAGTACAACGACGACTTCTACGTGCAGGACATCTACACCGTGGTCCAGATGGTGGCAAAAGCAGCCAAGGACACCAATTCCGTGGATCCGGTCAAGGTCGCTTTTGCGCTGGAAGGCATGAAGACCAAGGCGATCAACGGCGAAGTGGAAATGCGTGCGGTCGATCACCAGCTGCAGCAGCCGCTCTATATCTCCACATGGGCGAAGGTCGATGGCAAGAAGGTCAAGTATGACCAGGAGAACACCGGTTACGGCTGGAGCATGGATCAGAAGATCGAAAGCTATGTCGCAACCCAGCCGACTTCATGCCAGATGAAGCGTCCGGCACGCCCATCCTGACAAGGAGCCCGGCACGCGGCATGAATGCCATGCCGCGTGTTGTAACGAATCGGGTGACTGAGGGCAGCGGAAACCGAACGGGGGGATCAAGTCATGCTGGGCCTTCCGCCAGCTGCCGCCGCCTTTAGCATCTGATTCGAATTTGCCGCAAGGATGTGGAGTACGACCAGAACGATGCCGGCAATAGAAGTCATGTCACTACCGCCAACCATTCACATGGATAAGGCTTAGCGCCGGTGAAACGTTTATTCCCCGTCAGCGTGGTGCCCTCAGGGGACACGCTGCTTTTTTACACGCGAAAAATAGTACGGTCGTACAAGAATTTCAAGATAGGGGTTGTCTCGTGGAGTTTACGTTAATTACCTTGCTGAACGGCTTGAGCTACGGGCTCCTGCTATTCATGCTGTCATCCGGCCTCACGCTGATCTTCAGCATGATGGGTGTTCTGAACTTTGCACATGCGAGCTTCTACATGCTGGGCGCCTATTTCGCTTATGCGATCAGCGTGAAAGTCGGTTTCTGGCCAGCGCTGTTTATCGCGCCGCTGCTGGTCGGCGTGATTGGCGCACTGGTGGAACGTTACGGACTGCGTTCCGTGCACAAGTATGGCCACATTCCGGAGCTGCTCTTTACCTTCGGTCTTTCTTACGTGATGGTCGAGCTGGTGCAACTTATCTGGGGCAGGGCCGCGGTGCCTTATCCGATTCCGGCGGAACTCGACGGCCCGCTGTTCACGCTCTTCACGACCACATTCCCGATGTATCGCGGCTTCATGATGCTGATCGCGGTTCTGATGCTGCTGGCGATTTTTCTGGTGCTGACCAGGACGCGGATAGGACTGGTGATCCAGGCGGCACTGACTCACCCGGAAATGGTCGAGGCGCTCGGCCACAACGTGCCGCGCGTCTTCATGCTGGTGTTCGGCGGCGGCTGTGCACTGGCCGGGCTGGCTGGTGTTATTGGGGGTAATGCTTTTGTGACCGAGCCGGGCATGGCAGCCACGGTCGGCAGCATCATCTTTGTCGTGGTGGTCGTTGGCGGCATGGGTTCGCTGGTCGGCGCGTTGCTGGCATCGCTGCTGATCGGCGCGCTGCAGACATTCGCGGTTGCGCTCGACTACTCGATCGCTACACTGTTTGGCGCCTTCGGCGCGAGCATCACGCCGGAAACCTTCGGTTATCCAGTGCTGAAACTGACCATTTCCCAGGTTGCACCTATCCTGCCGTATCTGCTGTTGGTGCTGATTCTGATTTTCAGGCCGCGTGGCCTGATGGGTACGCGGGAAGGATGAGCCAGATGAATACCATCACAATGCAAAAGGCCATGACTTACAAGCCGATGAATCTCGGGCGCTGGATTGTCTGGAGCCTGTTCGCGCTGATCCTGATTATCGCGCCGCTGATCTTTGACAAGGGGGCGTCGCTCTCGATCCTGTCGCAGATCGGCACCGTGATGATCTTCGGCCTGTCCTACAACATGCTGCTCGGGCAGGGCGGCATGCTGTCTTTCGGTCATGCGGTCTATTCCGGTCTCGGCGCGTTCTTCGCGATCCACGCGATGAATCTGGCGAGTGCTGGCAAGATGTGGATGCCGGTGTCCATGATTCCTCTGATCGGCGGACTGGCTGGCATGTTCTTCGGCATGCTGTTCGGTTATGTGACGACGAAGAAATCCGGCACCACGTTTGCGATGATCACGCTGGGTATGGTGGAGCTGGTATTCGCCTGCTCGCTGATGTTCCCGGAATTCTTTGGTGGTGAGGGCGGCATTTCGACCAACCGCGTGTATGGCGACACGATCTTCGGTGTCAGTTACGGGCCACAGATCCAGGTGTATTACCTGATCGCGTTCTGGCTGTTCATCAGCACCATCGGCATGTATGCATTCACGCAGACCCCATTGGGCCGCATCATCAATGCGGTGCGCGACAATCCGGAGCGCGTCGAGTTCATCGGCTACGACACGCAATGGGCCCGCTACCTGACATTGATCCTTTCCGGTTTCTTCGCCGGCATCTCCGGCGGCCTGTCGGCGATCAACTTCGAGATTGTGACGGCGGAAAACGTGAGCGCACTTCGCTCCGGTGGTGTGCTGCTGTTTACCTTCATCGGCGGCGTCGGCTTCTTTTTCGGGCCGATGATCGGCGCGATCGTCGGCGTGTTCCTGACCGTCATGCTGTCCGATTTCACGAAGGCGTGGCAACTGTATCTCGGCATCTTCTTCATTGCCATGGTCATGTATGCGCCGGGCGGCATTGCGAGCCTGATCATGCTGAACCTGCGCGTGGCGAAGTACGGGAAATTCGGCCGGGTATGGCCCCATTTGTGGACCACCTGCGTCACGGCGCTGGTGGCGCTGGTCGGCGTGGTGATGGTGATCGAGATGCTGTACCACCTGACGCTGGAATCGATGAACGGTACCGAGATGAAGCTGTTCGGCTTCATGGTGGATACCGCTGCGCCATCCGGCTGGCTCATTGCATCAGCCTTGCTGGCCATCGGTAGTTTTGCATTTTGGCGGACACGGAAAGGATTTGCGCGCGTGTGGGGCGAGGTGAATACCGAAATCGAGGAACTGATCCGGAGGGCCGCAGCATGAGTGCGTTGTCTCTAGAACTCAAGGACGTGCGCAAGAGTTTCGGTAAATCCGAAATCATCCGTGGCGCGAACCTGAAGGTGCCGAAGGGCGAGCGTTTCGCCATCATCGGCCCGAACGGCGCGGGCAAATCGACGCTGTTCAACCTGATATCGGGCCGCTTCCCGATTTCATCGGGCGATGTGCTGCTCAATGGGCAAAGCATCGTCGGGCTGAAACCCTTTGAGATCAACCGGCGCGGGCTATCGCGCAGCTTCCAGATCACCAACATTTTCCATCGCCTGTCGGTGTACGAGAACCTGCGCTGCGCGGTGCTGTGGTCGCTCGGGTACAAGTATTCGTTCTGGCATCGGCTCAACGGCCTGAAGGATGCGCATGAGCGTGCCGAGCAGGTGCTAGAGCAGATCGGGCTGAAGCGCCGGCGTGATACGCTGGCCGGCCTGCTGACTTATGCCGAGCAGCGCGCGCTGGAAATCGGCATCACCATCGCCGGCGGGGCGGATGTGATCCTGCTTGACGAGCCGACTGCCGGCATGAGCCGTTCGGAATCGGATGCGGCGGTCGAATTGATCCGCAAGGTCACCGTCGGCAAGACGCTGCTGATGGTGGAACATGACATGAGCGTGGTATTCGGTCTGGCCGACAAGATTGCGGTAGTGGTGTATGGCGAGGTGATCGCCTGCGATACGCCGGCCAATATCCGCGGCAACGAAAGAGTGCAGGAAGCCTATCTTGGTGGGCACGCGCCGGTGGAGGCGGCATGACTATGACGGCAAACGCAATACTCGAAATCAAGGACCTGCATGCGTTCTACGGCAAAAGCCATGTTCTGCACGGCGTCGATCTGCACGTCGGCGAAGGCGAGATTGTCAGCCTGCTTGGGCGCAACGGCGTCGGCCGTTCGACCACGGTCAAGGCGGCCATGGGGCAGGTTGATGTGGAGGGCTCGATCCGCTTCAAGGGCCAAGAGATCACCGGCCTGAAAGCCTTTGAAATCGCGCACAAGGGGCTTGGCTATGTTCCGGAGGCACGGGATGTGTTTCCAACGCTGACTGTCGAGCAGAATCTGCTGCTGGGCGAGAAGAAGGGCAAGGGCGCGAAGAAAAGCGCGCGCTGGACGCTCGACGACATGTACAAGATGTTCCCGCGCCTGAAGGAACGGCAGCACACCGCAGCCGGTGTGCTGTCCGGCGGCGAGCAGCAGATGCTGACCTTGTGCCGCACGCTGATGGGCGACCCGGACCTGATCATGATCGACGAACCGACCGAAGGCCTTGCGCCGAAGATCGTTGAATTGGTGGGCGAATACCTGAAGGAGCTAAAGAACCGCGGCATTTCGGTGCTGCTGGTGGAGCAGAAGCTGGCCATTGCGCTGCAGATTTCACAGCGCGTGTATGTGATGGGACATGGATCGATCGTGTTCGAGGGGACGCCGGACGATCTGCGCTCGAACGCGACCATTCGCAAGGAATGGCTGGAGGTCTGATGGCTGTCCTTGGTCCCGATGTGGTGCTGAACAATCCGGCATACGTGCACGAGTCCGCGCATCTGTATGGCCGGGTGACGGTGGGCGAGCATGCGTCGATCTGGGTGAATGTGGTGGCACGCGCCGAACACAGGAAAATCGTGATCGGTCGCTATACCAACATCCAGGACTTCGTGATGCTGCATATCGGCGATGCGACCGATACCATCATTGGTAGTCATTGCTCGATCACCCATCATTGCACTATTCATGGCTGCACTATCGGCGACAACTGCCTGATAGGGATCAATTCCACCATCGTGGATGGCTGCGTGATCGGCGATAACTGCATCATCGGCGGCCATACCTTCCTGAAGGAAGGAACCGTCATTCCGCCGAATTCCATCGTGGTAGGTGCGCCGGGCAAGGTCACGCGGACGCAGAACAATTTCGTCCGCAACCGCCTTAATGCATATGCCTATTACAGAAATGCGCTGGCCTACGCGTCAGGCAATTTCCGCGCATGGGAGGATGCGAACTTCCCTGCCGAGATGATGGCGGAAGTGCAACGGCTGAATGCCTTGCTGATGGACGGCGAGAGACCGGCGGGTGCCTGAAAACTATTCATCCGCGCCTCAAATACTTTTCCTACAATAAATTATTTCCCTGGATACACTGCTGAGCGCCGTACAAAAATTACAATAACGGGCGCCGCTGCTTTCCCCAAGCCGAATCAGGAAGCGGCTGCTGCGGGAAACCCTACCATTCGAGGAGATTGTTCATGTGGGCCTTGCGTAACCGTCGCGCGATGATCTTGTGCGCGTTCTTTTTCATTCACGCATTTTGTGCGGCACAAACCGGAAGTGTCGCCACTATCAAGATTGGCGTATCAGGGCCATTTACCGGCGGTTCCAGCCCGATGGGGCTGAGCATGCGCAACGGCATCTGGCTTGCGGCCGAGGAAATCAACAATATCGGCGGCATCAATGGCCGGAAAATCGAACTGATCGAGCGCGACGATGAGGCGAACAATGAGATTGGCGCGAAGATAGCGGAGGAATTCACACAATCGAAGATTGTCGCGGCGATCGGGATCGTGAATACCGGCGTCGGCCTTGCCTCGATCGACGCCTATCAGAAAGCGCGGATACCGCTGCTCATTGCGGTATCCACCGGCACTTCGCTCACCAGGAAGTATGCGCCACCAGCCGCACCGGAGAACTTCATTTTCCGTATCTCGCCCACGCTCGACCTCGAGGCCAAAGTAGTCGCCGGCGATCTCAAGCGCAAGGCGTTGAGCCGGGTGGCGATTCTGGCTGATACGACCGCTTACGGCGACGCCGGGATGAAGGCGTTTCTTGAGCAGAGCCGGCAGGCAGGGCTCGATGTGACTTCGGAGGAGCGCTTCAGGATCGGCAGCCAGGATATGAGCGCACAGGTGCAGCGTGCCAAGGCAAGCGGCGCGCAGGCGCTCGTGGTCTGGGGCATCGGCCCCGAGCTGGCGTCAATCGCGAAAAACAAGGAAGCGCTCGGCTGGAAGGTGCCGATGCTTGGCAGCTGGACTTTCTCGATGCGCAACTTCATCGAACTTGCCGGAAGGGCCGGCGAAGGGGCTCTGATGCCGCAAACTTTTATTCAGGATATCGGTTCCACCAGCAAGAACGGCTTTCTGCTTGCATACAAGCGCGCATTCAAGGCGGATCAGATACCGTCGCCGATGAGCGCCGCGCAGGGATATGACGGCATGCATCTGCTTTATCTGGCTTTGCGGCAGGCCGGCTCGGACGATGGGACAAAAATCAAGGAGGCGCTGGAGAACCTGAAGGTTCGCTACCAGGGAGTCATCACGAGCTACAACAAGCCGTTCTCTCCGGCGGACCACGATGCGATCACGCTCAACATGCTGATGATGGGCGTCGTGGCTTCCGGTCGGGTCGATTATGCGTATGCGGACGACCAGAAACGCGGCGCCCTGCTGCGCATGAAAACGCAATAGTCAGAATGCTAATGAATAGTATCGGCAGGCCGTCGTGCCTGCCGTTTTTTTGTTTAAAAATAATACGATCGTACTATTTTGAGATATAGTTAGATGCTCAAAAATAAAAGTGGTTTCGGTTCCCTGCAGACGTCTAATTTAAAAGGAAGAGATATATGACTGCCGAATACAAGGTCAACGGCGCGGTTGCCGTCATTACGCTCAACAATCCACCGGTTAACGGTCTGGGCCACGCAACGCGCACGGCGAT
>JAEZVM010000319.1 GCA_023420795.1 Pseudomonadota bacterium | reverse complement strand
CCGAAGCGGCATACCAGGTCGCCTTCCCGCACATTGGCCTTGAGGCGGTGGGCGATGCTGTGCAGGACGGCGTCGCCCGCCTCATGGCCGAAGGTGTCATTGATGTTCTTGAAATGATCGACATCCAGCATCACGCAGGACAGCGGCATCGATTTGCGTGCAGCCCGCGACAGTTCGCGACTCAGGGTTTCATCCATGTAGCGGCGATTGAACAGGCCGGTCAGCGGATCGATGATCGACTGGTGCTTCAATACTTCGCGCAAACGTGCATTCGACAGCGCAAGGGAAACCTGCTCCGCCAGCGCAAGCGCCAGCTTCTCGTCCTTCGCATCGAGACCGGGCGTGCCCGGCCCGTCGCAGCGGCTCGGCTCCATGCAGATCAGGCCCAGCACCTCTCCCTGCGCGGTCAGCGGCACGCACAGGTGCGGACGGAAAAATTCATCGTCGCGCTGATAATGTCCGCAGCACAGCTCGCCCGCATGTTCTACCTTGTGCGGCTGGCCCCGGCGCAGCGCCCAGCATTCGCCGGGTTCGACCATATCGTTGGAAGAATGGGCATCGCCCCATTGCGCGCTTTTTTCGAGGGCGTCGCGGGAATTGCGGAAAAGGAGCAATTCGCCGGCGGTATGCGGCAGCAGCTTCGCGCAGTAGATCGCGATGATTTCCAGCGACTCCGTGGTGGAAGCAGCGGATTCGAGGGCGCGCGCCATCTGCCCCAGCACCGATATTTCATTGTTGCGGCGTTCGAGTTCCGCCATTCCCGCATTCAGGTCGTCGCCTGCCTTGCGCAATATGCTGGAAGTCTTTTGCTGTTCCTGCAGCAGGCGGAACACGAAATGCAGCGCGGTCGCCATCAGTAGCATGTTGAGCACAGTGACCGCAAACCCGCTGAAGGCGACGATCGTTGATTGCATCGCCGCATCGCTGCGCAGCTTGACCTTGCGCGCGTTCTCGGCATCGATCAGCTTATTCAACGTGACGCGGATATTGTCCATGTCTTGCTTGCCCTGCCCGTTCGACACGAAGGCTTCCGCATGCCGGAAGCCTTCGTTGCGGCGCAGCTCGATGGTATGCGCCATGCCGGCCAGTTTCGTATCGATCAGGCGATCCAGCGCATCGATCTGCTGCAGGGCGGCGGCATCGGTGAAGCCTTGCCGCAGTTCCTTCCGGGCGCCGCGCAGTTGCAGCAGCGCGGCATGGTACGGGTCGAGGAATTTTTCCTGGCCGGTGATGATGAAACCCCGCTGGCCAGTCTCTGCATCGGTCACCAGCAACTGGATGTCGGTCAGCCGATGTGTGCGGGCCTCGGATTGGCGCAGTTCTTCACTGACACTGCGCTCATGGGATGCGGTCTGGAAGGGAACGACCGCGGTGACAAGCATGACAAGAAACGCGACAAGCAGGCCAGCTTTGATCTTTTGTTCAGTACGCACAACTTCATTTCAATAGTACTTTCGGAATATGCGCATGATGACATATTGCCGTTCATAAATATTGCTGGTCGCCTATATTTTTGAAGGGGTTTGCGGCAATGCGATCTGGTTTGCCTCGTTGGCATTGAATGTCCGCCAATCCCGTCACCAGACCTTGTATACCTTCCCGGTCTGCAGCCCGTCCACGCTTTTCACATAGGCAAGTGCGACGCGGCTTGCGGGCACCGGTTCGAAGCCAAGGAAGTATGGTCCATAACCGTCCACCGACTCCTGCAGCACCGACGGGCTGACGACATTGATGCGCAGGCCACGCGGCAGTTCGATCGCAGCGGCGCGCATGAATCCCTCGACTGCGGCATTGACGGCGGTGGCATTGACGCCGTGGCGGATCGGATCCTCACCGAGGATGCCGCTGGTCAGTGTGATCGAGCCGCCATCGTTCAGATGATGCTGGGCGGCGAGCGCAACGTTCACCTGTCCCATCAGCTTGTGCTGCAGGCCGATGTTGAACTGTTCCGGCGTGAATTCGGTCAGCGGGCCGAAATGCACGTTGCCGGCAGCTACCACCACCGCATCGGCCTTGCCGGTCTTCTCGAACAGCCGCTGCACACTACCGATATCGGCGATATCGACCTGGTGCTGTCCATTGGTCCTGCCGACGCGGATCACTTCATGGCGGGCGGCCAGTTGCTCTACGACCGCGCGGCCGATGGTGCCACTGGCACCGATGACGATGACTTTCATTGCATTCTCCTGATTGGTTAGCCTGAATGGCCGGCTGCATGCCGGTAAAGCAATTATTCATTTGTTCACATTGATAATAAATACGCTAGGATTAAGGTCATTACGAACCGACAGTTAGCAATCAATGGACAGGCTGCGCAGCATGGAAGTGTTCGTTGCGGTGGTGGAATCAGGTAATTTCACTGCGGCGGCGGAGGCATTCAATATTTCCCCGGTCATGGTCGGCAAGCATGTGCGCCAGCTGGAAGAGCGGCTCGGTACGCGGCTGCTGACCCGCACCACGCGCCGCCAGAGCTTGACCGAAATCGGGCGCGACTATTACGAGCGTTGCCGGCTGATCCTCGCCGATATCCGCGCGGCGGAATCAGGCGCGGAAGCCATGCGCGCCACGCCACGCGGCACGCTGAAAGTCAGCGCGCCGGTCTCATTCGGCACGCAGCTGCTGGCACCGGCGATGGCGGATTACCTCGCCTTGCATCCGGAAGTCAGCCTCGACCTCAACCTGAACGACCGGGTGATCGATCTGGTCGAGGAAGGGTATGACGCAGCGATCCGCATCGGCACACTGCATGACTCCGGCCTGATCGCGCGGCCGCTGAAGCCGTACCGGATGCTGATCTGCGCGTCACCCGACTATCTCGCGCGCGCCGGCACGCCGGCCACGCCGCGCGACCTGGCGAAACACCAGTGCCTCGATTTCATGCACTGGAACAAGCAGACCCGGTGGAGGCTCGCCACGGCGCAAGACAATCCGTCGGAACTGCCGGCCAGCCGCTTCCGTTCCAACAACGGGCAGGCGCTGCGCATGGCGGCCTTGCGCGGCTACGGCATCGTTATGCAGGCAGAGATACTGCTCGGCGAGGATGTCGCGGCAGGGCGGCTGGTGTCGCTGCTGGAAGCCTATGCACCGCACCCGCGCCCGATGCATCTGGTCTATCCGCGCGACCGGCAGCCGACGCCGAAGCTGACCACCTTCATCGACTTCATGCTGGAACACTTCGGCGCATCAAGTACCACGCAGCAGAAATAAAAAAGCCGGCGCGGATGAACCGG
This sequence comes from Pseudomonadota bacterium, assembly GCA_023420795.1. Classification (GTDB taxonomy): domain Bacteria; phylum Pseudomonadota; class Gammaproteobacteria; order Burkholderiales; family Burkholderiaceae_D; genus Noviherbaspirillum. The sequence continues at coordinate 967 of JAEZVM010000319.1, read as the reverse complement.
CCGGCTTGTCAATGCAGATCGGGGCGTGCCCGGCCTGCAAGTCCTTGGAGTTGTTGTTATTCGTATTTGCCGCGCGCAAGGAAGTTGAACAGCTTGTCCACTTCGCTGCGTTCTTCTTCCACCTGATGGCTGTTCAGAAATTTCCGGTATGCGTCGGGATCGGTCTTGCTGAGCTCGGCGAATTCGGCGGCACGCATCGGCTGCTTGCCCTGCGCGGTTTCCACCGTCAGCGCTTCCACGGAAATCGAGGACGGGTCCTGCGCCGCATGCGACATGCCGATCGCCTGAATGATGTCAGGGCTGCGCCACGCGATCGCGCAGATCGCGACGATAAAAAGGATCAGCAGGGTTTTCAGGATATCGCTCCGCAGGTTGGCCGCATGGATGGGCGCGAACTTACCATGCGGCGACGTCGCCGGTGAATCCCATGAATATGTGAAAGCTGCCCTATGCCGGGCGCTTCAATTCTCTATCGAGGAATTCCGGCACTCGCGCTGCGCTCAATGCAGTCACACGGGACAGCAGGCCGTTGTCGATGCGGGCAGCGCCGTAGGTGCGCTGCAGGTAGTCGCCGATATGGATCAGCACCTGCGCGCTGACTTCCGCATCCGCCTCGGCCCGGTGCGCATTGCCGCTGAAGCGGATGCCGAGCGCGGACGACAGGGTGGACAGCTTGTAGCTGCGCAGGCCGGGAAACAGGCGACGCGACAGTTTGAGCGAGCAGACCAGAGCATCATGCCGGGGCGTCAGGCCGAGATCACGGCTTTCGGCGAGCAGAAATTTCTCGTCGAAGCTGGCATTGTGCGCCGACAGCGTATCAGTGCCGATGAAGCGCAGCAATTCCGGCATTACCTGCGACACGCAGGGCGCGGTATCGACCATGCGCTGCGTGATGCCGGTCAGGCTGGTGATGAAGGCAGGCACGCGCACGCCGCAATTGACCAGCGACACGAAGCGATCGACGATC
>JAEZVM010000237.1 GCA_023420795.1 Pseudomonadota bacterium | reverse complement strand
CGATGTGATCGCTGTAATCACGCACCAGCTGGCGCAGCAGCTTCTGCAGGTGCGGCAGATGATCGTCATGGAAGCCCGGCATGTTGACCGGCGTGTTCGGCTGGCACACCAGGATGTTCGGGGCGGGAGAATAGGTATGGAAAAACGTCCTGCTCTCGTGATGCACGGGCTCTTCAATGAATACGATCGGATGGTGCGCGGCCAGGCGCGACAACAAATGCTGCGGCCGTTGATAGACGAAATCCCAGCGCAGGTGTGAAAAGACAATGATTGCAGAAGCCATGCTTTCTCCTTGCCGTAACGGCGTGATAGATCAACGAAACACGACAATGGAATCCGGTGAGCTATAGTCACACCCGGACCTGTCATTGGAAGCGACATCTGCGGCGGCCCATCGTTCACTGCCGGGAATGACGGCGAACCACAAAGAGCAATGCCCGCCGAAGCGGCATGCGCATCTTCGGCCTGCCTGAAGAATGCCGTGATGCCCCGTCTCAAATAGCTACCCTGCACTGCACGTGCAACAGACAGCGCATTAGCGGTCTGCCGCAGAGCAGGCAAGAGCAGTGAGAGTAGATGACATCAGACAGCAAGCAAGACACCACAGCCCGCCACGGAAAATCGGACAAGCGGCTGGGTGCATTCCGGAACGCTCGCCATACACCCAGAACCATCCTTGGGACAGGCAGAGGCAAGACCTGTGCCGAGAAATTTTCGCCTGCCGCTACCTGCTGCACTGCGAAAGAAGAACAGTTGCGCAGCCGTAGTTTTTACCGTCGAAGGTAAAACCTACATCGGTTGCAGCAGGTGTGCTGTCTCGCAGCATGCAGAGGCGCCGTGAAAATGACCATCCGGAAAGCCGTATCGCCGCAACAGCCCCCGGTACGCTTTCTGCTTCTACGCGGTTTTGGCTGCCGCAGCGCAGCAGCGCGGCCGTCGTTTTTCTACGCAGGGTTCCATCGAACCCGCGACGAATCCGTTATTAACCACTGGACCAAAGAGACGAAAAAATGACCAAGATCCGTAAAGCCGTATTTCCAGTTGCCGGACTGGGCACACGCTTTCTTCCCGCCACCAAGGCATCGCCGAAAGAGATGCTGCCCATCGTGGACAAGCCTCTGATTCAGTATGCGGTGGAAGAGGCCGCCGCCGCCGGAATTACCGAAATGATCTTCGTCACCGGGCGCGGCAAACGCTCCATCGAGGATCATTTCGACAAGGCATATGAACTGGAAGCGGAGCTGGCTTCGCACGGGAAGGTTAAGCAGCTCGAAGAGATACAGAGCCTGCTGCCGGACAACCTCCACTATTCGTACGTGCGGCAAAGCGAGGCGCTCGGCCTCGGCCACGCAGTGCTGTGCGCGCGTTCGCTGGTCGGCGACGAGCCGTTCGCGGTCGTGCTGGCCGACGACCTGATCGATGCCGAGGTGCCGGTCCTGAGCCAGATGATCGACCTGTACGAGCAGCATGCAAGCTCGGTCGTCGGCGTGCAGAACGTGCCGCTGGAACAGAGCCAGCAGTACGGCATCGTGCGCCCGCAGTCGATGGGCGTGCGCATCCATCGTATCGCGGACATCGTCGAAAAACCGCAGCCTGAAAATGCGCCTTCGACGCTGGGCGTGGTCGGCCGCTATGTATTCACGCCAGAGATCTTCGACTATCTGGAACGCGTCGTACCGGGCACCGGCGGCGAGATACAGTTGACCGACGCCATCGCAGCGATGCTGAGCACGCATCCTGTGCTCGCATATGAATTCAAGGGAAAGCGCTACGACTGCGGTTCCAAGCTCGGCTACCTGGAAGCGACGGTGGTATATGCACTGAAGCATCCGGCGGTAGCGGAAGAATTCGGCAGCTTTATTGCGGAATTGCAGGTCGATCGCCAGAAGCTGGCATTCGGCAGCAGGACCGCATGACGGTCCTGCGCATCAGCGGGTGAACCACATTGCACCTGATCCGTGGGGGAAACATGCATTTAAGCCAGGCTCTTGTTTTTTCTCAAGGATCAGGAACGAAGCCGCTACGACTGGCATAACAAACTGGCCCAGGTGCACGATAGCATCGGGAACATAGGGATCGGATAAAAAGGAAGCGTCTCCATCATGGGAGTTTCGAGCAAGCAGGTCATTTCTATGCGCGGCAAGGAGTATCAGGCACCACGCAAGCCGGACAGCATCGCGTCTGCTACGGCACATGGCGGCCTGCCTGAGCACGCCCTTTCGCACGATGGAGAATACCTACCGCGCGGGATCGCCGATGCTCTGCCCGTGATGATCGCGCAATGCGACAGCAGCTACCGGCTCAGTTTCGTCAACCGCTCCTATGCACAGCACTACGGCATCGTGACCAGCGATGCGATCGGCAGGTCTCTACCGGAAGTCATCGGCGAGGAAGCGTTTTCCGCGTTGCGCCAGTATATCGACGCGGCGCTGGGCGGCATCCCGCAGGAACACGAAATCGGCCTGTCTTCGTCTGAGGGCGAGTGCCATCTGCATATCCGCCATGTGCCGGAACCTGTCTCCGCTACTGATGGCAATGGCACGGCACATCTGGTGACGCTGCTCATCAGCGACCTCACGCAATTGCGGAAAACCGAAGAACGGCTGCAGCAGCGCGAGCGGGAATTCAAGACGCTGGTAGAGGATTCGCCAGACATCATTTCACGCATCGACCGGAACATGCGCCATCTGTATGTCAATCCGGCAATCGAAAACATGGCGGAAATAAAGGCTTCCGACTTCCTCGGCAGGACCAAGGAAGAGCTGGGATTACCGCCGGAAGTGGTGGGCGCGTGGAACATCGCGGTGCGTGCGGCATTCGATACTGGCATCGAGCAGAAGCTCGAATTCGATCAGGTGATAGGCGGCCAGTTGCATTTCTTTTCCGGCCGCGTGATACCGGAGATAGACGGCTACGGTCAGATCGAGTCGGTAGTCGGCATCGCCTATGACGTAACCGAACGCGCGCTCATAGAGAAAGAGCGCGATGAACTGCTGGCGCGAGAACGCACCGCGCGCATCCAGGCCGAGACCGCCGCCCGCGCGCGCGACGAATTCCTTGCCATCGTGTCGCATGAACTGCGCGCGCCGCTCAATGGCATCCAGAGCTGGGCGCATGTACTGGAAAACTATGTGCAGGAAGCCGTCTCCACGCCATTGGCGCAACGCGCGCTGCAGGGCATCCGGACCGGCGTTGGTCAGCAGGTGCGGCTGATCGAGGACCTGCTCGATGTAACGCGCATGATGAGCGGTAAGCTGCGCCTGATCAAGCAACCACTCGCATTGCTGCCGGCACTGCAGGCCGCGGTACAAAGCGTGCGCAGCATGGCTGTCGACAAGCGCATCGCCATAGACTGCGATTTCAGCATCACCAGCGAGCAGATCGATGGTGACGCCGACCGTATACAGCAGATCTTCTGGAACCTGCTATGCAATGCCGTCAAGTTCACGAAGGAAGGCGGCCACGTGTGGATTGAAGCAAAGCATTCCGGTTCGGGCATTTGCGTCACGGTGCGCGATGACGGTATCGGCATCTCGCCGAACTTCCTGCCGCATCTCTTCCATCGCTTCAGCCAAGAAGACACTTCCAGCACGCGCGGCCACAACGGGCTCGGGCTGGGTCTATTCTTGGTCCGCAACCTGGTCGAACTGCATGGCGGGCGGGTCGAGGCGCAGAGTGAAGGCGAAGGGAAAGGCACAAGTTTTTCGGTGTACTTCCCGCTGCGCTCGTATTTCGACAAGTATCTGATATCCGGCACAGGCGACAACGCGGCGGCCGCCTGCGTGCCTTTGCCCTCGCTGGAAGGACTGCGCATCCTGCTGATCGACGACCAGGCCGAGGCGCGCGAATCGCTCGCCATCGTTCTCACCACGGCCGGCGCGACAGTGTTTGCCGCCGGTTCGGCCGGCGAAGCGCTCGCATGGCTGCCGACCTTGGCCGAAGGCGATCTGCCTGACCTGCTGGTATGCGACATTGCGATGCCTGGCGAGGATGGCTACGCGGTGCTGCGCAAGATCCGCGCATGGAAAGCCAAGGATGGCAGCACTCCGCTGATACGCATGCCGGCGCTTGCCCTGACTGCGTTCGCGCAGCGCGAAGACCGGATACGCGCGCTGGCTGCCGGATTTCAGATGCACATCACCAAGCCGGTCGAGCCGGAAGAACTGATCGTGGTGATCGATACGATGGCGATGCGGAGATGATCCCCGCAGGCGATCCGCTCAGAGAAAGTCAGTGATAAGAATCGCTGCCGTTGTGCAGTGGTGCTCCTTCCTTTTTCTGCATGCCCTCGTACGGTCCGTATTCCTCCAGGCGGTTGTACAGCGTCTTCAAACTGATGCCGAGGATGTCAGCCGCTCGCTTCTTCACACCACCACACAGTTCCAGCGTTGCATATATCAGCTTGCGATCGACATCGGCCAGCGAAGTACCGACCGGGATCGCGAGTGTCAGGCCGACCGGCGACTGCGTGGTGATGACCGGCGCCAGCGCTGCCGCATCGATGGTGTGGTCCGACAGGATGAAGGCGCGCTGCATGTAATTACGCAGCTCGCGCACATTGCCGGGCCAGTGGTAATTGCTCAGGCAGGCAAGGCCATCCTCCGACAAGACCTTGCTGGTGCCGTGCGCGGCATTGAGCTCGTCGAGGAAATGCTGGGCCAGAAGTTCGATATCAGAACCGCGTTCGCGCAGCGGCGGAATACGAAGCGGGAACACGTTGAGGCGATGGTACAGGTCGAGGCGCAGCTTGCCTTCCGCGACAGCAGCCTCGGGGTCGCGGTTGGTCGCGGCGATCACGCGCACATCGGTTTCGATTTCCTGATTGCCGCCGATGCGCATGAAGGAGCCGGTTTCCAGCACTCGCAGCAGTTTGACCTGCAATTCGACCGGCATTTCGGTGATCTCGTCGAGGAACAGCGTGCCGCCGTTCGCGCGCTCGAAGTAGCCCTTGTGCTGGCGGTCCGCGCCGGTAAAGCTGCCTTTCTCGTGGCCGAAGATCTCGCTCTCGATCAGCTGCGGCGAGATCGCGCCGCAGTTCACTGGCAGGAACGGATGCTTCTGCCGCAGGCTCAACTCATGAATTGTCTGCGCGGCGAGTTCCTTGCCGGTACCGCTTTCGCCAAGCAGCAGCACGGTGGCCTCGGTCACCGCGACGCGGCCTATGTGGTTGTAGAGCCGCTGCATCACCGGCGCGGCTCCCAGCATCTGGCCGAAATGGCCGAGGCGGCGCAATTCGCTGCGCAGCACGCCGATTTCCTCCTTCAGATCGGCCGTGCGTGGAATGCGTGAAAGCAGCGCCTTCAGCCTGCGGAAGTTGATCGGCTTCGTCAAATAGTCGGCCGCGCCAAGACGCAAGGCCTCGACAGCCGTTTCCACGCTGGCATGTCCGGTGATCAGCACGATCTCGGTGGTGGCACGCGATTCGATGTCGTTGAAGAGATCCATGCCGTTACCATCCGGCAGCTTCAGGTCGATCAGCACCACATCGGGCCGCTGGCGCATGATCTCCACCTGCGCATCGCGTATGCTGCCGGCCACCGCGTTGGTGAATCCCTCCTCGGTGCAGATCGCAGCCAGCGCCTCGCGCGTATTGGCATCATCGTCAACGATAAGTACGTGCGGCATAAGAATATGTCCCTATGGTTTGTTTCTATACGCTCTCCTCCTGTGTCCCCGTTCTCTCTCGCACCGGTAGCGGGGAGGCGCGCCTCGCTTTCCGCTATCCGCACTTCTGAAGAAAGAAAAAAGGGACAGATCCGCAGGCCTGTATGGGAACGCATTCCTAGCGGTACACATGTACCACGCGCTTCCTACCTATGCCCGCGCATCCGGATGAGAAAACCGTTCATGCATCTTCTGTATACCCGGCTTTCCAGGCAAATGCCTGTCTGCCATTGCCGCATGCTTTCTTGCATGAAAATTGCCAAGTGACCATGCCAGTTCAACGCCGCCTCAGCATCTTTATCAGCGGGACAGTCACAAGCATATGTTTTCGAAGGTTATTGTCTAGTCGCGTTTGCGTTCTTATTGAGCCAAAACAGGAAGCGCATTTCACGAACTTCCCGTGTCCTATATACCCCGCAAGGCATCTCCTTAGTTATCCCTAAACTCCTTCTTAAAGGATCTGCTCCTGCGATATCAGACGCCTGGACGTGCCATCGCCGCTCTCGCTGCCACGAGAGCGGCATACATTTCTTCATTATCAAAAGCACTGTCTGACTATTTCTTGACAGTCATCTTATTGGTGACTTTCTTGACGCCTTCCACGCCCTGAGCCACCTTCACTGCCTTGTCGATCTGTGCCTGATCGCGTACGAAGCCGCTCAACA
>JAEZVM010000222.1 GCA_023420795.1 Pseudomonadota bacterium | reverse complement strand
GAAGAAGGTTGAAAAACGTGAAGGGAGTATATGCCCCTCCTCGAGCCGGGGCTTGAGGACTCTCAAATCAGGCTGGGAACACTGCCGCTTAGTACGCGAATTGCAGGCAAATTACAGGGATTTTCGGCCAACACGCAGCATCGCACACGTAGGCCGATAAAGGCTGAATATAGTGAGACAAGTCATGCAACGATAAAGTGCCGCAGCGCGAAGCTGACGGACACTTTATCGATGGAGCATCAGTCGAGTTTTGCCGCGTGCTCGCGGGTCGCATGGAAAGTCAGTTGGGGCCAGCGTTCCTGCGTCAGCTTCAGATTGACACCCGATGTTGCCAGATAGGCCATATTGCCTGCAGCGTCAAAGGCAATGTTTGCGCCCGCCGATGACTTTTCGAAATCGGCCAGGACTTTCTTGTCGTCACAGGAAATCCAGCGTGCGCTGCTGATGCTGGTGCCTTCAAATACCGCATCCACCCCGTATTCATTCATCAGGCGGCTGGCCACCACCTCGAACTGCAGCACGCCGACCGCGCCAAGAATCAGGTCGCCGCCATGCACCGGCTTGAACACCTGCACCGCGCCCTCCTCGCCAAGCTGCTGCAGGCCCTTGTGCAACTGCTTGATCTTCAGCGGATTGCGAATCCGTACCGCGCGGAAAAAGTCTGGCGCGAAATACGGGATGCCGGTGAACTGCAGCAACTCGCCTTCGGAAAAGCTGTCGCCGATCTGCATATTGCCGTGGTTCGGCAAGCCGATGATGTCGCCTGCATACGCTTCTTCCACCTGTTCGCGGCTGGAAGCCATGAAGGTGACGACGCTAGAAACCTTGATCTCCCGGTTCAGCCGCAGGTGCTTGATCTTCATGCCGCGCTCGAAGCGGCCGGAGCACACGCGCAAGAACGCGATACGGTCACGATGAGCCGGGTCCATGTTGGCTTGAATCTTGAACACGAAGCCGGAGAACGGCGTTTCGGTCGGTTCCACCGCGCGTACGGTCGCGTCACGATGGCGAGGCGCCGGTGCCCAGTCCAGCAGCGCATTGAGGATTTCGCGCACGCCGAAATTATTGATCGCGGAACCGAAGAATACCGGCGTCTGTTTGCCCGCGAGGAATTCCTCCAGATCGAACGGATGCGATGCACCATGCACCAGTTCCACTTCCATCTTGAGCTGCTCGATTTCGAGCGGGAACATCTCGGTCAGGCGCGGATTGTCGATGCCCTTGATGACTTCGAATTCCTGGTCGGCGCGTTCGGAACCCGCCTTGAACAGCAGGATTTCGTCGCGCAGCAGGTGATAAACACCGCGGAAATTCTTGCCCATGCCGATCGGCCATGTCACCGGCGCGCACTGGATCTTCAGTACCGATTCGACTTCATCCAGCAATTCCAGCGGATCGCGGCACTCGCGGTCGAGCTTGTTCATGAAGGTCAGGATCGGCGTGTCGCGCATGCGGCAGACGTTGAGCAGCTTGATGGTCTGCTCTTCCACGCCCTTGGCCGCATCGATCACCATCAGCGCGGAATCGACCGCAGTCAGCACGCGATAAGTGTCTTCCGAAAAATCCTGGTGGCCCGGCGTATCGAGCAGGTTCACCACATGATCGCGGTATTCGAACTGCATCACCGAACTGGCGACGGAAATGCCGCGCTGCTTTTCGATTTCCATCCAGTCGGATGTCGCATGACGGCCGCTCTTGCGCGCCTTCACCGTGCCGGCCAGCTGGATCGCACCTGAGAACAGCAGCAGCTTTTCGGTCAGCGTGGTCTTGCCCGCGTCCGGGTGAGAGATGATGCCGAAAGTGCGGCGCCGTGCGACTTCGCGCGCGATGAGTTCGCTGGGGACCTTGCGGTTTTCGGAAGCGGCGTCGAGGATGTCGTTCGACGGGAGATCTGGTGCGGAGGCCATGATGCGCCTTTGAAAAAGGACTGGAGTTTACCGGCTCTGCGCGGCGGCGTCTAACCTCGCCGCGCGAGCCGGAATAAGGAATGGAATTGAATCAGAGCTTGATGAAATGCTCGCGGTAGTAACGCAGTTCTTCGATCGACTCGACGATATCGGCCAGCGCAGTATGCCTCTGGTGCTTCTTGAAGCCGCTGGCAATGTCCGGCTTCCAGCGCTTGCACAACTCCTTCAGTGTCGACACATCAAGATTGCGGTAATGGAAAAATGATTCCAGCTTCGGCATGCCACGTGCCATGAAGCGACGGTCCTGACAGATGCTGTTGCCGCACATCGGCGATTTCCCTGACGGCACGAAATGCTTCAGAAAATCGACCAGCGCCACTTCCGCATCCGCCTCCGATACAGTGGATGCCTTGACCCGGTCGATAAGGCCGGAACGGCCATGCGTGCCCTTGTTCCACGCATCCATGCGGTCGAGCACCTCATCCGGCTGGTGGATCGCAAACACGGGGCCTTCGGCCAGCACGTTGAGATCGGAATCGGTGACGACGACGGCAACTTCGATGATGCGATCTGTGTCCGGGTCAAGCCCTGTCATTTCCATATCAACCCAGACCAGGTTGAATTCATTGGGGCGTGCGGGCGCATTGGCCGGAATATTCGAAGCGATAGCTTGTGACATAATTTGTTTTCCTCAGTAATGCGCCATTTTCTCATAGGCACGGCATGTCTTCATTCGCGTTTTCGGCATTGTTTGTCGGCTTCCTCGTCATTACCCTGCTGGTGCGCTTCTGGCTGGGCTCGCGGCATATCCGCCACATACTTGCCCACCGCGGGGCGGTGCCGGCCGAGTTCGCCGAAAAGGTTCCATTGTATGCGCATCAAAAAGCGGCGGACTACACCGTCGCCCGCACCAAGTTCGGGTTGCTGACCTTGCTGGTGAACGCTGCCGTGCTGATCGGCTTTACCCTGCTGGGCGGGCTGCAATGGCTGTCCGTCACGCTTTTCCAGCTGACCAGCCCCGGCATGATTCATCAGCTCGCACTGCTTGCCGCCTTCGCCTTCATTTCAGCCGCGGTCGAGCTGCCATTCGATTACTACCGGCAGTTCGTGCTGGAAGAGAAATTCGGCTTCAACAAGATGACGCCGCAGTTGTTCTTCGCCGACCTCGTCAAGAATACGCTGATCGGCATCGTCATCGGCCTGCCGCTGATCTGGGTGATTCTGACGCTGATGGAAAAATCCGGCGACCTGTGGTGGCTGTATGCGTGGATCGTATGGAGCGG
>JAEZVM010000177.1 GCA_023420795.1 Pseudomonadota bacterium | reverse complement strand
CGGAACTTGCCGAATTATCCATTACCCCGGTCGATTTTGCTCGTCTTTTACAAAACGAAATAAGCGCCGGGATGCCTCTCGTGCGGGCGATGCGCCGGGTCCGCAACCTGGTGGTGGCGACGCTGATTGAAAGGGATCTGAGCGGCCGGGCCGATCTGCCCGAAGTGCTGGCGACCATCAGCCACTTCGCGGACTTCGCGGTGCGCACGCATGTGGCGGCGATTCACGCGGAACTGGCTGAAGTACACGGCACACCGATCGGTGCCGAGGCGGGGCAAGAACAGGAAATGATCGTGCTGGGGATGGGCAAGCTGGGCGGGTATGAGCTGAATGTCTCGTCCGACATTGACCTGATCTTCATCTATCCGGAAGACGGCGAAACCCGGGCCAGCTCGCCGGAACAGCGGCAGTTGTCGAACCATGAATTCTTCGTCCGGCTGGGCAAGAAGCTGATCGCGGCGCTGTCCGAGATTACCGAAGACGGATTCACCTTCCGCGTCGATATGGCGCTGCGGCCGAACGGCGCCTCCGGCCCGCTGGCCGCCAGCATGAACATGGTCGAGGAATACCTGATCGTGCAGGGCCGCGAGTGGGAGCGCTATGCATGGGTCAAGGCGCGTGCAATGACCGGGCGCGCGGCAGATATCGAAGTGCTGGAAAAGATCGTCCGGCCCTTTGTCTATCGACGTTATCTGGACTTCAGTGCCATCGAGGCGATGCGCAACATGCACGCGCAGATCCGTGCTGAAGTCAAACGACAGGAAGCACGGCATCCCGGCCGCACCAACAACGTGAAGCTGGGCCGTGGCGGCATCCGCGAAGTCGAGTTCCTGGCGCAGGTCTTTCAGCTGATACGCGGCGGCCGCGACACCTCGCTGCGCGACCGCTCGACCCGTACCACGCTGAACACGCTGGCAGAGAAGAACCTGCTGTCGGTGGCCGAAGTGGATCAACTACAGAAGGCGTACACCTTCCTGCGCAACCTGGAACACCGGCTGCAATACCTCGACGACGCACAGACCCACACGCTGCCGCCCAACCCCGACGACCAATTGACGATCGCCCGGATGATGGGCTTTGCCGATGTCGAATCGCTTCTGACGGAGCTGGATGCGCATCGTGCCGTCGTCGCGGCGCAGTTCGACGCGATGTTCAGCGACAAGAGCACCGGCCCCGCCGCACCGAAAGCCGAGTCGGAAGACGCTGCGGTACAGGCAAGCATTGCGGATACCGATTCCCACGAAGCGATCGAAACACGCCTGACAGCGCTCGGATTCGACGATGCGCCATCCGCTGCGCAACGCCTGCTGCTGACCTCACATTCGCCAAAGCTGCAATCGCTGCCAGGCACCAGCCGCAGCAAACTGATGGCGCTGATCAATGCCGCGCTGCCGATCATCGCTGGCGCTCCGGAAGCACGCTCGGCGACGCTCGGCCGCCTGCTCGACTTCTTCGAGGCGATCGCGCGCCGTGCAGCCTATCTCGCGCTGCTGACCGAGTATCCGCACACGCTGGAGCGGGTGATCCGGATGATGAACGCGAGCGACTGGGCGGCAAAGTATCTGACGCACCACCCTATTCTGCTCGACGAACTGCTGGACGACCGCACGCTGCATGCCGCTCCCGACTGGCATGCGTTCGCCGCGGAAGTACAGCGCCAGCTCAATGCAGCGGAGGGCGATACCGAACAGCAGATGAACGTGCTGCGCGACCTGCACCATGCACAGCTGTTCCGTCTGTTGGCGCAGGATCTGGAAGGCGCGCTGACGGTTGAGAAGCTGGCCGACCATCTTTCCGCGCTGGCCGATATCCTGGTTGATGCGACTATCAGGGCTGCATGGAAGACGATACACAACCGGCACATCGATACCCCTAAATTCGCGGTCATCGCCTATGGCAAGCTGGGCGGCAAAGAGCTCGGCTACGTGTCCGACCTGGACGTGATCTTCCTTTTCGATGACGAGGATCAGGAAGCGCCCGCGCACTATGCGAAGCTGGCGCAGCGCTTCATCACCTGGATGACCAGCCACACGCCGTCCGGCATCCTGTTCGATATCGATATCGCGTTGCGCCCTGACGGCGCGAGCGGCCTGCTGGTATCGCGGCTGTCGGCGTTCGAGAAATACCAGGCTGAATCGGCATGGCTTTGGGAGCATCAGGCGCTGACGCGCGCCCGCTTCTGCGCAGGCGATGCCACCATCGGCGCGCGCTTCGAAGCGATCCGCGAAGCAGTGCTGCGCCAGCCGCGCGAGGAAGAGAAACTGCGGCAGGAAGTGCGGACGATGCGCCACAAGATGCATGACGCGCATCCAAACCGCTCCGAGATGTTCGACCTGAAGCACGATACCGGCGGCATGATCGATATCGAGTTCATCGTCCAGTTCCTCGTGCTGCTGCATGCGCACCGCTACCCGCAGCTGACCGCCGACATCGGCAATATCGCACTGCTGAAGCTGTGCGGGGAACTGGGGCTGATCGATGGCGCGCTGGCCGGCGATGTGGCCGATGCCTATCGCACTTTCCGAAAGATGCAGCACCAGATCAGGCTGCAGGGCAACGAACGCGCGCGCATCGAAATGGAACGCGTGGTCCAGGAAAAGGACTGCGTCATCCGTTTGTGGGCGGCAACCCTCGGCGAGGAGCCGTAAGCAGCGAAATATCCGGAAGGCTGGCTTCATCAGGCTTGTTGACATCTGCCATTGCAATTTCGCCAATATCCCCTATTTTGATAGAAGAAAATTGCAGAACGGAGCTCCGGATGAAGAAACCGCATGCCCGGGAACAGCACCTTATCGCGCTGTTCCTTTTAGGGAATCTTTTATTCAACTATCCCCTGCTTGCGCTATTCAACAGGCCAGATACCCTGTTCGGCATTCCTGTGCTTTATCTGTATGTATTCGGCGCCTGGGCCGTGCTGATCGTGCTCTCCGCATATGCAGTCGAGAAAAGATAAGGCCATGAATCCAACCAGCCGGCATTCCAGCGGAGGCTAGATGATTCCGGGCTGGCTGATCGCGCTCGTCGCGTTCACCTATCTCGGTCTTCTGTTCGCGATTGCATGGCATGGCGACAAGGCCGCCGCACGCGGCCGCAGCATCATTGCCAATCCCTACGTTTATTCGCTGTCGCTGGCGGTCTATGCGACCGGCTGGACGTTTTATGGCAATACCGGCCGTGCGGCGGTCAGCGGAATCGGTTTCCTGCCGGTGTATCTGGGCCCGACCGTAATGGTGGTGTTGTGGTGGGTGGTGCTGCGCAAGATCATCCGCATCGCCAAGGAAAATCACATCACGTCACTGGCCGATTTCATTTCCGCTCGCTATGGCAAGAGCGGGCTGCTGGCCGGACTGGTGACGGTGATCGCGGTGGTGGGCATAACACCCTACATTTCGCTGCAGCTCAAGGCCATCTCGGTCAGCTTCAATGTGCTGCTCGGCTATCCGGACCTCATCACCGTATCTCTCGACAGGCCGGGACCGGTCTGGACGGACACTGCCTTTTACGTCGCGCTGATCCTCGCCGCATTCACGATCCTGTTCGGCACCCGCCACATCGATGCCGCCGAACGGCATGAGGGGATGGTGGCGGCAATCGCATTCGAATCGCTAGTCAAGCTGCTGGCCTTCCTTTGTATCGGGATCTTCGTCACTTACGGCATGTTCGGCGGCTTCGGCGATCTGTTTGCCAAAGCTTCACGGCTGCCGGAAGCAAGGGCCGCATTCACCATCGGCAACGAGACGACCGACATCTTCCATAGCTGGGCATCGCTGTTTTCGGTGGCCTTCATTTCAATGCTGGCGATCCTGTTCCTGCCGCGGCAATTCCAGGTGGCGGTGGTCGAAAACGTGGACGAAGCCCACCTGAATAAGGCGATCTGGCTGTTTCCGCTTTATCTGCTGCTGTTCAATATCTTCGTGCTGCCGATCGCATTGGGCGGGATGCTGCATTTTTCCGGGCAGGGCGTCGATCCGGATACCTTCGTGCTCACGCTGCCCTTGTCCGAACGGCAGCCGGCGCTCGCGCTGCTGGTTTTCGTTGGTGGCCTTTCGGCGGCCACCGGCATGGTCATCGTTGAAACCATCGCCCTTTCGACCATGGTCTGCAATGATCTGGTGGTGCCTCTACTGCTGCGCATCAAGCGTCTGAAAATCAGGGAGCACATGAACATGTCCGGTCTCCTGCTCGGTATCCGACGCGCCACCATCGTGCTCGGCCTGCTGCTTGGTTATGTCTATTTCCGGCTGGCCGGCGAGACCTATGCGCTCGTATCGATCGGCCTCATTTCCTTCGCGGCCGCTGCGCAGTTCGCGCCGGTGGTGTTCGGCGGCATCTACTGGAAGGGAGCAACCCGCGCCGGTGCGCTTGCCGCGCTTACCGCCGGCTTCCTGGTATGGACGTACACGCTGATGCTGCCATCCTTCGCCCGTTCCGGCTGGCTGTCGATGAGCCTGCTCGAACACGGCCCGTTCGGCATCGAGCTGTTGCGGCCGCTGCAGTTGTTCGGCCTGACCGGCATGGATGAGGTCACACATGCAATGGTCTGGAGCATGCTGGCCAATATCGGCGCCTTCATCGGCGTGTCGGTGATGACCGGCCAGAACGCTGTCGAACAGACGCAAGCCGCCCTGTTCGTGGACGTGTTCAGGCGCGAGCGCGCCGCGACGGAACAGACGTGGCGGGCGCACGGCTCGCTGCCGGAACTGCAATCGCTTCTGTCACGCTTTCTCGGTTCGGCGCGCGCAGTTTCCATCTTCACTTCCCATGCGCGGCAGCACGGACTGGACTGGCCTCACGAGGCCGATGCGGAACTGGTCAGCACGGCGGAAGCGCATCTGGCCGGCGTGGTCGGAGCCGCCTCGGCGCGCGTGATGATCGCGTCGGTCATCGAGAAAGAGCCCCTGCGCGATACGCTTACCGGCCTGCCAAACCGTGCGGCATTGCTCGACCGGCTGAACGATGCGCTGGAACGTGCGCGCACCGTGAACGACTATGGCTTCGCACTGCTGCTCGTGACGCTCGACCGTTTCCGCGTGATTACCGACAGCCTCGGCCGTCATGTCGGCGACCAGTTGCTGGTCGCCGTTACCAAGCGCCTCGGGGACAGTCTGCGTCTGGGCGACACAGTCGCGCACCTGGGCGGCGACGAATTCGCGATCCTGCTCAACGACATTCGGGATGCGGGCGAGGCAACCCGCTTCACCGACAAGTTGCAGACGGAACTGATCACGGCCTACAAGCTCGACAGCTACGAGGTGTACACCACCGCCAGCATCGGCATCGTGCTGAGCAAGGTCTCATACACCGAGGCGGCCGACCTCCTGCGTGACGCGGAAACCGCGAACCACCGTGCAGTGACACGCGGCGGCGCCTGCAGCGAAGTGTTCGAATCCGACCTGCGCGAGCGCACGGTTGCCATGTTCGACATGGAAACCAGACTGCGGCAAGCGGTGGTCAGGGGCCAGGAGTTCGAGGTGCATTACCAGCCCATCGTGGCGCTCGGCAGCGGTCGCCTGTCCGGGTTCGAGGCACTGGTGCGCATGCGCCGCGCTGATGGCGCATTGATGCCGCCGAGCGAATTCATCCCTCTGACGGAAGAAACCGGCCTGATCGTGCATATCGGCCGCTGGGTACTGACGGAGGCATGCCGCCAGATGCGCGCATGGCAGCTGATGTTCCCCGAGCGATCGCAACTGCAGATGAGCGTGAATCTGGCCGGGCGCCAGTTCGCGCAGCCGGACCTGATCCAGCAGATCGAGCAGGTTCTCACCCAGACCGGCCTGGACACGGCTAGCCTGAAGCTCGAAGTCACGGAAACGGTCATCATGGAACATGCCGAGGCCGCCGCCGAGGTGCTGATGAAGTTGCGCGCCAAGGGCATCCAGCTGATGATGGACGACTTCGGCACAGGCTATTCGTCGCTTTCATACCTGCACCGTTTCCCTGTCAATTCACTGAAGATCGATGCCTCCTTCGTGCGCAGGATGGATGCCGGCGGACGGGATGCGGACATCATCCAGACCATCGTCACGCTCGCGCACACGCTCGGCATGGAAGCAATCGCCGAAGGCGTCGAAACCGCGGACCAGCTCGAGCGCTTGCGCAAACTGAACGTTGAATATGCACAGGGCTACCATCTATCGAAACCGCTCGACAGCCGCGCGGCGGAAGCGCTGATTGCGGTCTGGCCGCAGTGGTAAAAACAGCACAGACATAAAAAAACGCCCCGACAAGCGGGGCGTTGGAATCGATTTCGAACTACCGATTATTTTGCGGACATCAATGCCACGGTGGTGTCGAGCATGCGATTGGAGAAGCCCCACTCGTTGTCGTACCAGGACGATACCTTCACCAGGCGGCCGGACACCTTGGTCAGGGTCGCGTCGAAGTTGCTCGAAGCCGGGTTGTGGTTGAAATCGACCGATACCAGCGGCTCGGTGTTATAGGTCAGGATGCCCTTCAGCGCGCCGTCTGCGGCTTCCTTCATGATCTTGTTGACTTCTTCGACCGTGGTGTCGCGGGCGGCGATGAACGACAGATCGACGATCGACACGTTGATGGTCGGGACGCGGATTGCATAGCCGTCCAGCTTGCCGTTCAGTTCCGGCAGCACCAGGCCGACAGCAGCGGCGGCACCGGTCTTGGTCGGGATCATCGACTGGGTGGCGGAACGGGCGCGGCGCAGGTCTTCATGCATCACGTCGGTCAGCACCTGGTCGTTGGTGTAGGCATGCACGGTGGTCATCAGGCCGGTTTCCAGGCCGATCTTGTCGTGCAGCGGCTTGACCAGCGGCGCCAGGCAGTTGGTGGTGCAGGAAGCGTTCGAGATGACGGTGTCGGAAGCCTTCAGCACGCTGTGGTTGACGCCATAGACGACGGTCGCATCGACATCTTTGCCGCCCGGCGCGGAGATGATGACCTTCTTCGCGCCGCCCTTCAGGTGTGCCGATGCCTTTTCCTTCGAGGTGAAGAAGCCGGTGCACTCGAGCACGACATCGACGTTCAGCTCGCCCCACGGAATCTGAGCCGGATCGCGCTGCGCGAACACGCGGATCTTGTCGCCGTTGACGACCATGAATTCGCCATCGACCTCAACGGTACCCGGAAACTTGCCGTGCGCGGTGTCGTAGCGGGTCAAGTGCGCGTTCGACTGCGCGTTGCCGAGGTCGTTGATCGCAACGATCTGGATGTCATTCTTCTTGCCGCCCTCGTAGTGAGCGCGGAGGATGTTGCGGCCGATACGGCCGTAGCCATTAATTGCGACGCGAATGGTCATGGTTTTCTCCTGAAGTAGTTAAGCCGAATTATTAACCGATCACCGATTTCACCTTGGCGACCACGTTTTCGGTGGTGAAGCCAAAGTGCTTGAAGAGCACGCCCGCCGGCGCCGATTCGCCGAAGGTGTCGATACCGACGACGGCACCTTCGAGGCCGACGTACTTGTACCAGTAATCCGTGACACCGGCCTCGATGGCGACGCGCGGCAAGCCCTTGGGCAGCACGCTCGCCTTGTAGGCTGCATCCTGGCGGTCGAACAGGTCGGCGCACGGCATGGAAACCACGCGCACCGCAATGCCCTGCTTGGCCAGTTCATCGGCCGACTTGACCGCGAGTTCGACTTCGGAGCCGGTGGCGATCAGCACCACCTTCGCATCGGCTGCATCGCGCAGCACGTAGCCGCCGCGATTGATGTGCTGGATTTGTTCTGCAGTGCGCTCCATGAACGGCAGGTTCTGGCGCGAGAAGATCAGCGTGGTCGGGCCGTGGCGGCGCGAGACCGCATGCTTCCATGCGATCGCGGATTCCACCGTGTCGCACGGACGCCAGTTGTCCAGGTTCGGGATCAGGCGCAGGCTCGATACATGCTCAACCGACTGGTGGGTCGGGCCGTCTTCGCCAAGGCCGATTGAGTCGTGCGTGAACACGAAGATCGAACGGGTTTTCATCAGCGCCGCCATGCGCAGCGCATTGCGGCTGTAATCGGAGAAGGTCAGGAAGGTGCCGCCGAACGGAATGTAGCCGCCGTGCAGCGCGATACCGTTCATGACCGCTGCCATACCGAATTCGCGCACGCCGTAGTTGATGTGGTTGCCTGCCTGGTCGGCGCGCACCGCGACGCATTCCTTCCAGTTGGTCAGGTTGGAACCGGTGAGGTCGGCGGAGCCGCCGAGGAATTCCGGCAGCACCGGCGCCAATGCCTGGATCGCGTTCTGGCTGGCCTTACGGGTGGCAATGGTTTCCTTCTTTTCGACGCAGGCGGCGATGTAGGCATCGATCGCGTCATTCAGCTTGCCGGGCAGTTCGCCCTTCATGCGGCGCAGCAGTTCGCCCGCTTCCTGCGGATAGCGCTCGCCGTAGGCCTTGAACAGCGCGCCCCACTCTTCTTCCATCGCCTGGCCGTTCTTTTTCGCATCCCAGGCAGCGTAAACATCAGCCGGAATCTCGAACGGCGTATGGCTCCAGCCGATCGCTTCGCGGGTAGCGGCAATTTCCTTGTCGCCCAGTGCGGCACCGTGCACGTCATGCGTGCCGGCCTTGTTCGGGCTGCCCTTGCCAATCACGGTCTTGCAGCAGATCAGCGTCGGCTTGTCGGATTTCTTCGCAGCAGCGATCGCAGCATCGAGTGCGGCGACATCGTGGCCGTCAACGTTGCGGATTACGTTCCAGTTGTAGGCTTCGAAGCGTTTCGGCGTGTCGTCGATAAACCAGCCTTCGACATGGCCGTCGATCGAGATGCCGTTGTCGTCGTACATGACGATCAGCTTGTTCAGGCGCAGCGCACCGGCCAGCGAGCAGGCCTCATGCGAAATGCCTTCCATCAGGCAGCCGTCGCCGACGAATACATAAGTGTGATGATCGACGACATTGAAGCCCGGCTTGTTGAATTCGGCGGCGAGCAGGCGCTCTGCCAATGCCATGCCGACCGCGTTGGTGATGCCCTGGCCGAGCGGGCCGGTGGTGGTTTCGACGCCCGGCGTCACGTGCACTTCCGGGTGGCCGGCGGTCTTCGAATGCAGCTGGCGGAAATTCTTGATCTCTTCCATCGGCAGGTCGTAGCCGCTCAGGTGGAGCAGCGCATAGTGCAGCATCGAGCCGTGACCGTTGGAAACGACGAAGCGATCGCGGTTGACCCAGTGCGGATTCGTCGGATTATGACGATAGTGCCTGGACCACAAGGCAACGGCGATTTCCGCCATCCCCATCGGCATGCCGGGGTGGCCGGAGTTTGCCTTTTGTACTGCATCCATCGCCAACGCACGGATTGCATTGGCCATCTTGTCGGTCGGGAGAGAAAAAGTCATGTCGGATCAGGGTATGTGACGGGTCTTGAAGCAGCCTCCGCGCTGGCTTGCGACTGGAGGATCAAAGCCCGATATTTTACCAGAGGCCGGCCTGCGGCATTAAAATCCGGGATTGATCATAGCCAATGCGCCCTGTTCCGACCCGCGCCTGCCCGGCTGTGTTCCCATTCACCTTCATGAACTGAAGCTTGCACCAGTCTTATTGATCCAGCATGCCCCGCTTTTATTGCCCCTTGCCGCTCGCCATCGGTTCCGACATTACATTACCGGATCATATTGCGCACCACATTCACGTCCTGCGCCTGGCGCCTGGCGCAAGTATCACCCTGTTCAACGGCGAAGGAGGTGAATACACCGCCAGCCTAACCACGCTCGACAAGAAACGCGCCTGCGCTAGCATCAAGACCTTTTCGCCGCGCGAGGTAGAACTACCCTATGCCGTGACACTAGCCCAAGCCTTGCCGGAAGGATCGAAACTGGACTGGATCATCGAAAAATCAGTCGAGCTGGGCGCGACCGCAATCCAGCCGCTCGCGGCACAGCGATGCGTGGTGCGCCTGTCCGCCGAGCGTGCCGCGAAAAAGATGGCACATTGGCAAGGGATTATCGCCGCCGCCGCCGAACAAAGCGGGCGCAACCGGCTACCGCATTTGAGCGAGCCGGTCGATTTTCATGATTGGGTGCGGCGCCAGAACCTGCATCGCCACATCCTGCTGTCGCCGCGAGCGGAACAATCGTTGTCCGAATGGGCACGGCATCATCCGCCACAGGCAGTAGCCTTGCTGATCGGGCCGGAAGGCGGCTTTACCACGGAAGAAGATAGTGCTGCGCTGGAGCATGGCGCGCTGGCATTGTCGATGGGCCCGCGCGTGCTGCGTACCGAAACCGCGGGACTGGCGGCGCTGGCGGCGCTGAACGCCGTCTGGGGCGAACTCTGAAATTTTCTTCCCTGGTTAAACCAGATCAAACATCCGGCTGATTCGTGACAGGATAGGGCCTGTTTCTCCTATGGTGAACATTTCCCCTCAACGAAGTGGAGGCACGCCATGGGACTTCTCGATAGGGCACTTGAAATGTTCGGCAACAATAATCCGTTGCCGATGATGGATTCGAGAACAAAGCTGTTGCAGGCAGCCCTCTCGCTCCTTGCCGACAATGGCCAGGCGGGCGGTTTGTCTGGCCTGGTGAGCCGTTTTCAGCAGGCCGGCCTTGGCAATACCATCAGTTCCTGGATCGGCAGCGGGCAGAATGTTCCCATCACCGGCATGCAGGTTCAGCAGGCGCTTGGCGAACAGCAATTGCAGCAGATTTCGGAAGAAGCCGGCCTGCCGCAGGACGAGGCAGCCAATCAGCTGAGCGGCATGCTGCCCGACCTGGTGGACAGACTCACACCCGGCGGGCACATTCCGGAAGGCGGGCTGGGCAATATGAGTGCGCTGCTGGACCACTTCATCGGCAGGCACCAGTAACAGCGTCCGGCCCGGCATTGGCGCGGGAGCAGGATTTCCGCGACAATGCCTGCCATGCGATGGCTCAGACAACTCCTCAATCGCGGCAGGCCGCAAATCCCCGATTCGCTCTGGCAGGCAAGCATCGCGCGTCTGCCTTTCCTTCAGAGATTTCCCGCAACGGAGCTCGAACGGCTGAAGCTGATTTCAGAGGAGCTACTTGATAGAAAAACCTTTACCGGCGCGGCGGGTTTCGAGCTGACCGACGAAACCGCGGTGCTGATCGCCGCGCAGGCCAGCCTGCCGATCCTGCATCTGACGCTGGACCTGTACGACGACATGGCAGGCATCATCGTCTATCCATCGGCATTCATGATTCCCCAGTCGGAAATGGACGAAGCCGGCGTCCTGCATGAATGGCATGAACCGGCTTCCGGCGAAGCCGTCCATGCGGGCGGCGCGGTGGTCCTGTCGTGGGAAGACGCGCAGGAAAGTGAGGCACCGGGCTACAACGTCGTCATCCATGAATTCGCCCACAAGATCGACATGGGCAACGGCTCGGCCAACGGCTGCCCGCCATTCCTGAGCGAATTCCACAAGGACATCAGCCCGGCCGGCTGGAAATGTGCGTTTTCAGCGGCGTACGCGGATTTTACGGAAAAGGTCGATGCGCTGGAGGCTCATCTTCCGGCGGATTTCGACGACAGTAATCCAGCCCATGCCGCGTTCTACGACGAGCTGTTCAGCGCTCTCCCGCTCGACCCGTATGCATCCCGGCATCCGGCGGAATTCTTTGCGGTCGCGTCCGAGGCTTTCTTCGTGTTGCCGCAGCCGCTGGCAGATGGCTATCCAGAAATCTACAAGCTGCTTTCCCTGTATTACCGTCAAGATCCGCTGCACCCGTAGAAGCCGCCCTTGCTCCGGGAAAACGACTGGAAAGCATTTATAATCATCGGTTTGGCATTAGAACCCTACCGACTGCATGAAGGTATTTCGCGGACTTCCCAATGCCGCTTCGCGCGCGCCCTGCGCGTTAACGATCGGCAATTTCGACGGCGTACATCGCGGCCATCAGGCGCTGCTTGCGCGCGTGCGGGAAGCCGCAACCACTCTCGGCGTCGAAGCAGCGGTGATGACCTTCGAGCCGCATCCGCGCGAATTCTTTGCCCAGCTTGCCGGTGATCCTGGCAAGGCGCCGGCCCGCATTGCCAATCTGCGCGACAAGCTGCAATCGCTGTCGAACGCCGGCATCGACCGTGTAATCGTCGAACATTTCAACGCACACTTCGCCTCGATGTCGCCGCAGGATTTCGTCGAGAAAGTGCTGGTGCAGGGTCTGCATGTGAAGTGGCTGATGGTCGGCGAGGACTTCTGCTTTGGCGCCAAGCGCGCCGGCAATGTCGCGATGCTGATCGAAGCGGGCAAGAAATACGGCTTCCATGTCGAAGCCATGCCGACGGTGACGAACGACGGCATGCGCATCTCGTCGTCCGCGGTACGCGCGGCGCTGGCGCAGAGCGATTTCGCTCTCGCCGCGCAACTGCTCGGCCATCCGTATGCGATTTCCGGTCATGTCATGCATGGCAAAAAACTCGGCCGCACCATCGGATTCCCGACGATGAACCTGCGCATCGCGCACAAGCGCCCCGCCCTGGCGGGCATTTTCGTGGTGCAGGTGCACGGACTGGCAGAGCAGCCCTTGCCCGGTGTCGCGAGCATCGGTGTGCGCCCCACTGTGGAAGACAGCGGCCGGGTGCTGCTCGAAACTTATATATTCGACTATGCGCAGCAGTGCTACGGCAAGATCGTGCGCGTCGAATTCCTGAAAAAGCTGCGCGATGAA
Organism: Pseudomonadota bacterium; assembly: GCA_023420795.1. Lineage (GTDB taxonomy): Bacteria > Pseudomonadota > Gammaproteobacteria > Burkholderiales > Burkholderiaceae_D > Noviherbaspirillum. The sequence continues at coordinate 9,075 of JAEZVM010000177.1, read as the reverse complement.
GAAAAGTTCATCGACCTGCCGACACTGACAGCCGCCATCGAACACGATGCGCAGCAGGCGCGCGCCTTCTTCAAGGACCGCGAAGCGCTGGCAGTATCCGCAACCGACCGAATTTGACGATCAGACATGAAACCCTTGTTTGATCTACCGAATTTTTACAATTGAAACCAACATGTCCGAGCAAAAAAACAAGTACCCGGTGAATCTGACCGAAACCGCCTTCCCGATGCGCGGCGACCTCGCCAAGCGCGAACCAAAATGGGTGAAGGAATGGCAGGACAAGAAGATCTACCAGCGCATCCGCAAGGCATCCGCAGGCCGCCCGAAATTCATCCTGCACGACGGCCCGCCGTATGCGAACGGCGACATCCACATCGGCCACGCGGTCAACAAGGTTCTCAAGGACATGATCGTCAAGGCGCGCAACATGGCCGGTTTCGATGCGCAGTACGTGCCGGGCTGGGACTGCCACGGCATGCCGATCGAAATCCAGATCGAGAAGCAGTTCGGCAAGCACCTGCCGACCGCCGAAGTGCAGGCAAAGTCGCGTGCCTATGCGACCGAGCAGATCGAGCGGCAGAAGAAGGATTTCATCCGCCTCGGCGTGCTCGGCGACTGGGACAATCCGTACAAGACGATGAACTTCCGCAACGAGGCCGACGAGATCCGCGCGCTCGGCACCATCCTCGAAAAGGGCTACGTGTATCGCGGCCTGAAGCCGGTCAACTGGTGCTTCGACTGCGGCTCGGCACTGGCGGAAGCCGAAGTCGAATACCAGGACAAACGCGATCCGGCAATCGATGTCGGCTTCCCGTTCGCGGAACCGGAAAAGCTGGCCAAGGCGTTCGGCCTCGACAAGCTGCCGACCGACAAAGGCTACGCAGTGATCTGGACCACGACGCCGTGGACCATTCCTTCCAACCAGGCATTGAACGTGCACCCCGACCATCGCTACGCGCTGGTGCAGACCGAGCGCAACGGGGAACAGATCCTGCTGCTGCTGGCGGTCGAGCTGGTTGCCTCCTGCCTGCAGCGCTACGGCATGGAAGGCAAGATCATCGCCACGACGGGCGGCGAGGCGCTGTCGATGCTGAAGTTCAAGCATCCATTCGCCGACGCGGACGAGGGTTACAACCGCTATTCGCCGATCTATGTCGGTGACTACGTGACGCTCGACACCGGTACCGGCATCGTTCACTCGGCGCCAGCCTACGGCGTGGACGACTTCAATTCCTGCAAGGCGCACGGAATGAAGGATGATGAAATCCTGAACCCGGTGATGGGTGACGGCAAATATGCCTCATGGCTGCCCTTCTTCGGCGGCATGACGATCTGGGAAGCATCGAAGCCGATCTGCGCGAAGCTGGAGGAAGTCGGCTCGCTGTTCAAGCTGGTGATGTTCGATCACAGCTACATGCACTGCTGGCGGCACAAGACGCCGATCGTCTATCGCGCGACCTCGCAATGGTTCGCCGGCATGGACCGGCAGCCGAAGGACGGCGGCCCGACGCTGCGCGAGACTGCGCTGCGAGGCATCGAAGCGACCGCGTTCTATCCGAGTTGGGGCAAGGCGCGCCTGCACGGCATGATCGCCAACCGTCCGGACTGGACGCTGTCGCGCCAGCGCCAGTGGGGCGTGCCGATGGCGTTTTTCATCCACAAGGAAACCGGCGAGCTGCATCCGCGCACGCCCGAACTGCTGGAAGAGATTGCAAAACGCGTCGAACAGAACGGCATCGAGGCATGGCAGGCTGTTGATCCGAAAGAACTGCTGGGCGCCGACGCCGACATGTACGTGAAGAACAAGGACACGCTCGACGTCTGGTTCGACTCCGGCACCACGCACCAGACGGTGCTGCGCGGCTCGCATGCGCAGGAATCGCACTTCCCGGCCGAACTGTACCTGGAAGGCTCGGACCAGCATCGCGGCTGGTTCCATTCCTCGCTGCTGACCTCGTCGATGATCAACGGCTGCCCGCCGTACAAGGCGCTGCTCACGCACGGCTTCGTGGTCGATGGCGAAGGCAAGAAAATGTCCAAGTCGAAGGGCAACGTGGTTGCACCGCAAAAGGTGTCGGACACGCTCGGCGCAGAAATCCTGCGCCTATGGGTGGCATCCACCGATTATTCCGGTGAGCTGTCGATCTCCGACGAAATCCTCAAGCGCGTAGTGGAGGCCTACCGCCGCATCCGCAACACGCTGCGCTTCCTGCTGGCGAACACCTCGGATTTCGATCCGAAGAAGGATGCGTTGCCGACGGAAGAGCTGTTCGAGATCGACCGTTATGCGATCGCCCGCATGGCGGAGCTGCAGGCTGAGATCCTGAAGCACTTCGAGGTGTACGAATTCCATCCGGTCGTCGCCAAGCTGCAGATGTACTGCTCGGAAGACCTCGGCGGTTTCTATCTCGACATCCTGAAGGACCGCCTGTACACCTGCGGCACCACGTCGAAGGCACGTCGTTCCGCACAAACCGCGATCTGGCACATCACCCATGCGCTGCTGCGCGTGATGGCGCCGATGCTGTCGTTTACCGCGGAAGAGGCATGGGCAGTATTTGCGGGCAAGGACGGCTATGCTGAAAGCGATGAAACGATCTTCACGCAGGTCTATTACACCTTGCCGGAGATCGGCGATGCTGCGGCACTGCTCGCGAAGTTCGCGGTCCTGCGCGAGGTGCGCACCGCAGTAACGAAACAGCTCGAAGAAGTCCGCGTCGCCGGCGGCATCGGTTCGTCGCTGCAAGCGGAAATCGAGATCAAGGCCAGCGGCGACAAGTATGCGCTACTCAGCAGCCTGGGCGAGGATCTGAAGTTTGTCTTCATCACTTCGCAGGCGAAGGTGACGCAGGTCGCGAGCGAAGCCGAGGAAGCGGTCGTCGTTACGCCGTCGTCGCACCAGAAATGCGAGCGCTGCTGGCACTACCGCGCGGATGTCGGCGCGCATGCCGACCATCCGGGCATCTGCGGGCGCTGCGTGAGCAATCTCTTCGGCGACGGCGAAACCCGCAGTCTTGCCTGATCCCTGTTGCCCTCGTCATGAGGACGCCGGCCTCTTGTAGTTAGTGCTACTAAGTGCCACTACTGTCCATCCGGCGCTTCCCCTTGCGGGAAGCGCCCCATAAACACTGTCACTATGGCCAAACAAAAGAGTTTCAAAAGTCTGTCTGCCAGCCCACGAACCAGCCTGATGCCGTGGCTGGGCATTGCCGCCATCATTGTCCTGATCGACCAGATCACCAAAGTGACGATCACCAAGCTGTTCACCTACGGCGAATCGCTTCCAGTCACCTCCTTCTTCAACCTCGTGCTTGCATACAACAAGGGCGCGGCTTTCAGTTTCCTTGCGTCGCAGTCCGGCTGGCAGCGCTACTTCTTTACCGGCATCGCAATTGCCGCGGTGATCTTCATCATCTATCTGTTGAAGCGCCATGCCGGCCAGAGACTGTTCTGCTGGGCGCTGGCGCTGATCCTCGGCGGCGCGATCGGCAACCTGATCGACCGCGTGCTGTACGGCCATGTCATCGATTTCCTGGATTTCTATGTCGGCAAATGGCACTGGCCGGCATTCAATGTCGCCGACATGGCGATCGTCGGCGGCGCCGGCCTGTTCATCATCGATGAATTGCGGCGCGTAGGAAAATAGCTCTGGGCATTCTTTCGGGAGGAAAGATGGAACTCGCCGGTAAAAAAATCGTTCTCGGCATGACCGGGGGCATCGCCTGCTACAAGGTTGCGGAATTCACTCGCAGCCTAACGAAAGCTGGCGCATCGGTGCAGGTGGTGATGAGCAATGCGGCGACGCAGTTCATCACACCGGTCACGATGCAGGCGCTGTCCGGCATGCCGGTCTATGCCGACCAGTGGGACGCGCGCATCGCCAACAACATGCCGCACATCGACCTGACGCGCGATGCGGATGCGATCGTGATCGCGCCCTGTTCCGCCGATTTCATGTCGAAGCTGGCGCACGGCGCCTGCGACGATCTGCTGTCCACATTGTGCGTCGCGCGGCCGATGACCGTGCCGCTGATGATTGCGCCAGCAATGAATGTGGAAATGTGGCAGAACCCGGCGACGCAGCGCAACGCGTCGACGATCCGCGCCGATGGCATCGGCATTCTCGGACCGGACGCGGGTGAACAGGCCTGCGGCGAAACCGGCATGGGTCGCATGCTGGAACCGGAGCAGTTGCTGGAGGAAGTGATCGCCTCGTTCCAGCGCAAGGTACTTGCGGGAAAACGCGTGCTGATCACTGCCGGCCCTACCTTCGAGCCGATCGATCCGGTGCGCGGCATCACCAATCTCTCTTCCGGCAAGATGGGCTATGCAATTGCGCGCGCCGCACGCGAAACCGGCGCCGAGGTCACACTGGTATCCGGCCCGACTGCGCTGGCGACGCCGTATGGCGTACACCGCATCAACGTGCAGACGGCGCAGCAGATGAGCGATGTAGTGATGTCGCATGCAAGTGGACACGACATATTCATCGCGGTGGCCGCGGTCGCCGACTGGCGCGTGGCGAATGCGAGCGAACAGAAGCTGAAGAAGAACGATGCGGGCGACATTCCGCAACTGCAGTTCGAGCTCAACCCGGACATCCTCGCGCAGGTGGCTGCGCTGCCGAACCGGCCCTATTGCGTCGGCTTTGCGGCCGAGTCGGAAAACCTGCTGCGCTACGGCGAAGAAAAGCGCCAGAGAAAAGGCGTTCCGCTGCTGGTCGGGAACATCGGCCATCAAACCTTCGGCAAGGATGAAAACGAGCTGGTGCTGTTCGATGACAAGGGCAACAAGCGCCTGCCGCGGGCCTGCAAACAGGATCTCGCGCGCCAGCTCATCGCCGAGATAGCAGGCCGGCTCTGAGCCGATCTGTATCTTTATGTAATCACCGCCCTGCTTGGCAGGTGTCTGACTTTATTCTTGATGCCAATGAAATCCATCGCCGTAAAAATCCTCGACTCCCGCATGAAAGAACAGCTGCCCGCGTATGCGACGACGGGCAGCGCCGGCCTCGATCTGCGCGCCTGCATCGATGCACCGCTGGTCATCAAGCCGGGCGAAACACATCTGATTCCGACCGGACTCGCGATCCACATCGCCGATCCGGCCTATGCGGCGATGATCCTGCCGCGCAGCGGCATGGGCCACAAGCACGGGATTGTCCTCGGCAACCTGGTCGGGCTGATCGACTCCGATTATCAGGGCCAGCTGATGGTATCGACCTGGAACCGTGGCCAGCATGAATTCACGCTGAACCCGATGGAGCGCCTCGCGCAGCTGGTGATCGTCCCTGTCATGCAGGTCGGCTTCAACATCGTCGAGGATTTCGACAGCAGCGAACGTGGTGCCGGCGGCTTCGGCAGCACCGGCAAACACTGACTGGAATGGAGAAACTGATGCCAGGCATATTCGCCTCTCTGATACATCGGCCGTCCGCAAACCGCAAAGGGCTGATGATGCTGCCCGCCGCATTGCTTCTGACAGCCTGCGCAACAAGCACTCTTCCCCCTTCGCCTTCCGTGCCGGGCACAACCGCGACCGAACCCCGGCAGGCTGGCGCGCCGGTCAGCACAGCAGAACAGCAGGCGCTGCAGGAACTGGTAACACAGCAGGACCGGCTCTATCGCGTTGCCGCACCGCTGCTCGTGAAGAACACGGAGCTGTGCAAGAACAATGCGCGCAACCTGCTCGGCTTCACTGCGAAGAACAAATATTCCTACTCGGCCGACTTCATCAACGCAGCCGAAAAATCGCTCGGGCTGAACGACCGGCTGCAGGTCATGGGCGTATTGCCGGGCAGCGGCGCCGCACGTGCCGGCATCCGGCGCGGCGACATCCTCGCTGCGGTCGAGGGCAAGGATCTGCCGGATGGAGAAAACGCCGAGCGCCAGGCGGCCGCCATACTGGCGCCGCTGATGAGCGGCCGTACCAGCGTCACAATGACCGTCATCCGCAACGGAGCCAATGTTTCCGTCGAAGTTCCGCTCACCTTTGCGTGCGCGTTCGGCATCGAACTCGGCAATACCGACAATGTCACCGCCTATGCCGACGGCCATCGTGTGCTGATCACGCGCGGCATGATGAATTTCGCACGCTCGGATGAAGAACTGGCCTATGTGATGGCCAAGGAAATGGCGCACAACGCGCTCGCTCATCCCGCACGGCAGCGCATGAGCGCCACCATCGGCGGCATCATCGACAACCTGACCCGCATGCATCCGGACATGAGCACGATGGTCGGCATGGCCGGCGTGAAACCGATGCCCCAGACTCTCGACGCGATGGCCGACAAGCTGTCACTCTACATGCTGGCACGCGCCGGTTACTCGATCGACAATGCGCCTTCTTTCTGGAAGCGGCTGGCAAGCCAGTATCCCGCCTCGGCGCTAAATGGCTATGTCGCACTCCATCCGGCAACCGACTATCGCGTTGCAGCGATGGAAAAGACGATCAAGGAAATAAAGGCCAAAAAGGCTTCAAAGCGCCCACTGCTTCCGTAATTCCCTTCTCCCATCACGCCCGATCGGTTCGTCCGTTCGGGCGCGCCTCTCGGGGGAGCACAACCATGCGCTCTCCCTCCCTTCGAAACCCGCCGCCTCTCGCAAAAGCGAAGGTTTTCTCCGTTTCTCGTCCGTTAGCGGCCCGCTGAACCCGAGCAAGCGCCGCAGCTTCCTATAAAAATTCTGTGAAGCATCTTTTAAATGATAATAAGAACTGTTATCATTTATAAATATATATTTTTTATGCATCATTTTTCTCACAGTAACTAAAAGAAAAGGAACTTCATGTCGTCTTCCCCCTTCTTCAGCAAGCCCGCCAAGCACCTTGTTGCAGCTCTGTTTGCTGCCTCGGCCTTCAATGCCTTTGCCGTCGAATATCCAATCGGCTCGCCGCAACAGCGGTTCGGCATGGAAATCGCAGCCGTCTATCTGCAGCCTGTCGTGATGGAGCCAGACGGCATGATGAAAAAAGCGGAAGAGAGCGACATTCATATCGAAGCTGACATCAAGGCGCTCTCCGGCAATCCGAACGGCTTCGAGGAAGGCACGTGGATTCCCTACCTGATCGTGAAGTATGAAGTGACCAAGGTCGGCACGACGCAAAAGCTCAGCGGCGAATTCATGCCGATGGTCGCCAACGACGGACCGCACTACGGTGACAACATCAAGCTGTTCGGCCCAGGCAAATACCGCGTCAAGTACACGATCCTGCCGCCGTCCGACAACCAGCATGCGCATTTCGGCCGCCATACCGACCGCCTGACCGGCGTGCGCCCCTGGTTCAAGCCGTTCGAGGTGGAATATGACTTCACCTATGCCGGCATCGGCAAGAAGGGCGGGTACTAAGCAATGCGCCGTCTTATCCCAATGAAACCGCTGGCGCTCGCCGCTGCCCTGCTCTGCGCCGCAGGCAGCGCCGCCGCCGCACCTTCGCAAGCGGAACTGGTCAAGCTGCTGGAAAAGCTGAACCAGCGCGTCGAGCGACTGGAACAGCGCAACGCGGAACTGGAACGCGAACTGCGAACAAACCGCACGCAAGCCCAAACGGCGGCTGGCGGCAATGTCGAACAACGTGTGCAGGCACTGGAAAAACAGCAGGAAACCCTCGCGCGCAGTCTGGAAAGCGACAACATCAGCGAACGTGAACCGGAGCTGGCGACGCGCCTGAAGGCAGTCGAATCGCAAGCCCAAGGCATGCTTGCCGCCGCACGCAAGATGGAGGCGCTCGACGGAATCAGCGCGGGCCTCAGCCTGTCCACAGTCGCACAGAGAAGCTCCGAGAGCGGCAGCCAGCTCAACTATCGCGGTGACGCCTATGTCAGCCTGCCACTGGAACCGGTCGGCGATATCCAGCACAGGGTGTTCGCGCAGTTCCGCCTCGGACAAGGTGAAGGCCTGAATGGCTTGTCCACCTATTCGGTGCCGAACGCAACCGCCTTCCAGGTCGGCAGCGTCGCTCCCGACGACTCGGTCGCCGTGCTGGCGCAGGCCTGGTACCAGGCCGACATCCCGCTGCCGTTCGGCGGCTTCGCACCCCGTTCGAAGGAAATGCTGGAGGTCACTTTCGGCAAGATGGATCCGTTCGTATTCTTCGACCAGAACGCCGCAGCCGGCGACGAAACGCGCCAGTTCATGAACGCCGCCTTCGTGCACAATCCGCTGCTGGATGCCGGCGGTGATATCGGTGTCGATGCCAATGGCTTCACGCCCGGCTTCCGCCTGTCGTACTACAACATGACCAGCAAGCCGCAGAACTGGCGCGTGTCGCTCGGCGTATTCGGCGCCGGCGAGCGCGGGGCAAACTACCAGCGCACGCTGGCACAGCCGATGGTCATGCTGCAGGCAGAAACCGAGCAGCGTCTGTTCGGCGGCCTGGCCGGCAACTATCGCATCTATGCGTGGCGCAATCCCCAAGCCCTGCACTTCGATGAGAGCACGACCGAGCGGCATACCGGCTGGGGCATCTCCGCCGACCAGCGCGTGGGCGACGGCGTGACACTGTTCGGCCGCTACGGCCATCAGGTAAGCGGCAACGTGAAGTTCGATCGCGCGCTGACGCTCGGCGCCGAATTCAACGGCTCTTACTGGAGCCGCGGCGGCGACAGCATCGGCCTGGCCGCCGGCTGGCTCAAGAGCAGCCGCGACTACCGCGACGCCGAGGCAGCAGCCAGCGCCGAGCAGGTCGCCGAGCTGTATTACCGCTATCGCATCAGCCCGCAATTCGAGCTGTCGCCGAGCTTGCAGTACATCGGTAATCCGGGTGGCGACAATGCGGCAAGCGCGCTGAAGATACTCGGCCTGCGGGCTCAACTCACCTATTGAGGCGTTCCATGTCCATCGTTGCACGTTTATTGATGGGCATTCTGGTTGCAGTGGCCGCATTGGCCACTGCGCCGGTTCATGCCGATGACCTGCCTACTTTTACGCTGCTAATGCGCGCCGGCCGCTTCGTGCCGGAAACCATCGAGGTGCCAGCCAACACCAAGTTCCGCCTGATACTGAAGAACGAAGGGCCGGGCGCCGAGGAGTTCGAGAGCATCGAACTGCGCAAGGAGAAGGTGCTAGCGCCGGGCGC
>JAEZVM010000164.1 GCA_023420795.1 Pseudomonadota bacterium | reverse complement strand
TGAGTATAAACCTTGCCGATTCGAATTCAATCAGTCGAATAGCGCCGAAAGATGCCCCAAACTCTGGTCAAGGCCGGCCCGTTCACTGATGTCCTGCTGCAGGAATGCTTCAATTTTGTCATGCTTGGCGATTGCTTCATCCAGCACGCGGTCGGAACCGGCGGCGTACGCACCAACAGCGATCAGGTCGCGGCTGCGCTGGAAGCTCGATGTCAGCTTCTTCACGCGCCGTGCCAGATTCTGGTGATCGTGCGTGGTGATGGAATGCATCGCGCGGCTGATCGACTGTTCGATATCGATCGCCGGGTAATGGCCGGCTTCGGCCAGCGTGCGGTTGAGCACGATGTGGCCGTCAAGGATTGCGCGCGCGGCGTCTGCGATCGGGTCCTGCTGGTCGTCGCCCTCTGTCAGCACGGTATAGAACGCGGTAATCGAGCCGCCGCCTTCCTTGCCGTTGCCGGCGCGCTCGACCAGCGCTGGCAGCTTGGCAAATACCGACGGCGGATAGCCCTTGGTTGCCGGCGGCTCGCCGATCGCCAGTGCGATCTCGCGCTGTGCCATCGCATAACGCGTCAGCGAATCCATGATGAGCAGGACATTCTTGCCCTCGTCGCGGAAGTGCTCCGCGATCGCGGTCGCATAGGCGGTGCCCTGCAGGCGCATCAGCGGCGAGGTGTCGGCCGGCGCGGCCACCACCACCGAGCGTGCCAGTCCTTCAGGGCCGAGAATCTGCTCGATGAATTCCTTCACTTCGCGGCCCCGTTCGCCGATCAGGCCGACCACGATCACATCCGCGCTGGTATAGCGCGCCATCATGCCGAGCAACACGCTCTTGCCGACGCCGGAGCCGGCGAATAGGCCCATCCGCTGGCCGCGGCCGACGGTCAGCAGGCTGTTGACCGCGCGCACGCCGACATCGAGGATGTCCTTGATCGGCGCGCGCGACAGCGGATTGGCGGCGCGCGCATTCAGCGGCGCCATGTGAGTGGAGTGCAGCGGCCCAAGATTGTCCAGCGGCCGCCCTGCGGCATCGAGCACGCGTCCAAGCAGTTCGCTGCCGACCGGCAGATGCCGCCCGCGATCGCTGGGGCGGCGCCGCGGATGAGTGACCGTGCCGGGACGGGGCAGGCTTTGCGCGGGTTCAAGCGGGAAAACGCGGGTGCCGGGCACAACGCCTTCGACATCGCTTTGCGGCATCAGGAACAGACGGTCGTCATGGAAGCCGACCACTTCCGCTTCGATGCGGGTGCCGTTTGCGAGCGGTATCGTACAGGCGCTGCCTACTGCCAGCCTCAGGCCAATCGCTTCCATCACCAGGCCGGTGACGCGCGTGATGCGTCCAGATACCAGCAGCGGTTCGGAAATCGAAAGCAGCGAGCTGCAGTCACGCAGGTAAGCCTGCCAGCGGCTGCTGTTCGATGCGGTCGTTTCTTGCGTGCTCATGGTGCCAGCCAGTCCGATTCCTTGCCGAGGGAGGCCGCGATGCGATGCCAGCGGCTCGCAGCGGTGGCGTCGATCTGGTTGCTTGCCGTGTCGATGCGGCAGCCGCCACGTTCCATTTGCGCATCGGTCAATATGCGCCAGCCGGCGTTGGTCAGCTCGTCTCCCATCAGGGTGTTGGCCAGTTCGGCATCGTCCGGATGCAGATAGAGCAGGGCGGGCTGCTGCAGGGAGGGCAGATAGCGGATCGCTTCGGTGATGACCGGGATCACCAGCTCAGGGCGTACGTTCAGCGCACTCTTGAGCATTGCCTTCGACAGGTCCAATGCGAGGTCGAGAATGTCGGAAGCGATGCGCTCGTTTGCATGCGTGATTTCTTCGCTGAAGGTTTGTGCGAGATGCTGCAGGCGACGAACGTCTTCCTCGCCCTGCGCTCGGCCTTGTGCGAGGCCGGCTGCATGGCCTTCCTTGAAACCTTCCGCCTTGCCTTGCTCAAGTCCGGCGGCCCGTCCTTCCTGCAGGCCGGCATTGTAGGCCTCGCGCCGTAACGCTTCTGCCGCCTGCTCGGCTTCCTCGGTTGCTTTCTTTAGCTGCGCGGCCCGTTCCGCGGCCGCACGCACTTCCGGTGGCGGCTCGTCGAACGATGCCAGTTCCCACCGCTCATAGGCGGTCAATTGTTCCTTGGGAATTCTGTGCGATGTCATCTCTTTATCATCCGGGCGGATGCACCAGCCGGGCCGAAGTCAGTATGGAAGGCATCAGACATAGGTGTCTTCGCCTTTCCCGCCAAGGACCACCTGGCCTTCGTCGGCCAGTCGGCGGATGATCGCCAGAATTTCCTTCTGCTTTTCCTCCACTTCCGACAGGCGTACCGGTCCTTTCGACTCCAGGTCTTCCTTCATCATCTCGGCCGCGCGCTGCGACATGTTCTTGAAGATCTTCGTACGCAATCCCTCGCTCGCGCCTTTCAGCGCGATGATGAGCGCATCGGACTGCACTTCGCGCAGGATGACCTGGACGCCGCGATCGTCGATGTCCATGATGTTCTCGAAGACGAACATCTCGTCCATGATCTGCTGCGCCATCTCCGCATCGTAGGATTTCAGGCTTTCCATTGCCGACGCTTCGTTCTCGCCGCTGAAGAAGTTGAGGATTTCCGCTGCCGTGCGGATGCCGCCCATCGGCTTCTTCTTCAGGTTCTCGTTACCGGTCAGAAGCTTGGTCAGTACGTCGTTCAATTCGCGAAGCGCTGCCGGTTGCACACCGTCGAGCGTCGCGATGCGCAGCACGACGTCATTGCGCAGTCGTTCGGTGAAATGGTCGAGCACCTCGCACGCATGATAGCGCTCCAGGTGCACCATGATGGTTGCGATGATCTGCGGATGCTCGTTGCGGATCAGTTCGGCGACGGACTGTGCATCCATCCACTTGAGGCTTTCGATGCCGCGCGCTTCACGTGCGCCGAGAATTCGGTTCAGCAGCGAGGTCGCCTTGTCGTCACCCAGCGCCTTGGTCAGCACGTTGCGGATGTAGTCATCCGAATCGAGACCGAAGGAGGTATTGGTCTTGGTGCGCAGGCGGAATTCCTGCAGCACGTTCTCGAGTTCTTCCGCCGTCACCGATTTCATCGACGACATGGCATGGCCGAGCTTCTGCACCTCGCGCGGGCCGAGATATTTCATCACTTCGACAGCTTCGTCCTCGCCGAGTGCGAGCATCAGGACTGCTGCTTTTTGAACGCCGATATCGCTCATTCGGTTATCCATTCCTTGACAACATTGGCCACTACCTTCGGATTCTCCTTGGCCATTTTCTTGGCGGCTTCCAGGCGACGCTGATAGGTGGAGATCTGCGGCGCGGCCGGGTCGTCGTCACTGAGGTCGTCGTCGTCCGCGACAACAGCGTTGACGCCAACCTGCGGGATCGGGTTGCCCTCGGCATCGAACGCCGGCCCGGGCAGTGCCTGCACATCCTCTTCCTTCGTGGTCGCCCTGTTCAGCAGCGGCTTGAGCAGCTTGAAGTAAACGAAGAGGAGTGCGATCGCGATCAGCAGATAGCGTCCCGCTTCCTTGGCCACATCGAGCATTGCCGGCTGCTTCCACAGCGGCGCTTCCGGCTCGACTTCCTTCTCCATGCCGGCGAACGGACTGTTGACCACGTTCAGGCTGTCGCCGCGGTCTTTGTTGTAGCCCATCGCCTCCTTGACCAGGTTGGTGATTTCTTCCTTCTCCGCATCGGTCAGCGGACGGGAAATCAGCTTGCCGGACTTGTCGAGAACGCGTTTGTAGTTGACCACGACGGCGACTGACAGGCGCTTGATGCCGCCCATTGGTTGCTGCACGTACTGGATGGTCTTGTCCACTTCATAGTTGACGGTACTGTCGCGCTGACTGGAGCCCGTCGCGCCGGGAAGCGGAGGCGAACCAGGGGCGGGAGTGACCAGTGGAGCGGTGGACGGGACCGGCGGCTGATTCGTCAGCGCGCCCGGGACGCCGGCCGGATTCTGGTTGCCGTTCTGCGATTCGCTGGTGTGCTGGCTGCGTACCGTGGCCGGATTGGCGCCCTGATTGGGCTTGTAAATCTCCGCTGCCTGCTCGCTGGTCGAGAAATCGACGTCGGCGGTGGCTTCGGCGCGCACGTTCTCGGCGCCCACGATAGGCGTGATGATCGATTCGATGCGGCGCACGATGCTCTGCTGAAGCTCCTGCACATACTTCAGCTGCGTCGGGTCGAGCCCGTTGGCACCAGGACGCTTACCGTTTTCCGAAAGAAGGTTGCCGCTCTGATCGACCACGGTGACGTTCTTGGTCGAGAGTTCCGGCACGCTGCTCGCCACAAGATGAACCACGGCGCTCACCTGCTGCGGATCGAGGAAGCGTCCCGGGTGCAGGTTCAGCAGCACCGATGCGGTCGGTTTTTGCTGGTCCCGCACGAATACCGAGTTCTTCGGCAAAGCCAGATGAACGCGCGCGGCCTGCACGGCGGCGACGGACTGGATCGAGCGTGCGAGTTCACCTTCCAGCGCGCGCTGGAAATTTACCTGTTCAAGAAACTGCGAAATGCCGAGCTTCTGGTTTTCCATCAGCTCGAAGCCGACGTTGCCGCCCTTGGGCAGGCCTTGCGACGCAAGCTTCAGACGCGCATCGTGCACCATGTTTTCCGGTACGAGAATAGCGCCGCCGCCTTCGGCGAACTTGTACGGCACATTCATCTGTTGCAGCGACGCGACAATCGCGCCGCCGTCGCGGTCGGAGAAATTGGAGAACAGCACGCGGTATTCCGTCTTCTGGCTCCACATCC
>JAEZVM010000148.1 GCA_023420795.1 Pseudomonadota bacterium | reverse complement strand
ATGCCCTCAAACGGCTGCGCATCGTTGTCCGTGCGGCGCAGCGACATTCGGCACGGATCGAGAAACAATGTGGCGTCAGCGGCGCCCAGCTCTGGATACTGAAAGAGCTGTATGAAACTCCGGGGCTACGGGTTGGCGAAATCGCCGGCCGGCTGGCCATCCATCAAACCACGACCAGCAATCTGCTTGATGCGCTGGTCAAGAGCGGGCATGTGGTCAAGACCCGCGATGCCTGCGACCAGAGGGTCGTCAGGCTCACACTTTCCGAACAGGGCACGGCGCTGATCCAGCGTTCGCCCAAGCCAGCGCGGGGCCTGCTGCCCGATGCGCTGCACAAAATGGACCAGCACAGACTGGAAGAGCTCAACCGGGGGCTGCAGGCGCTGCTGGATGTGATCGATACGGTGGACGAAGACTACGGAATGCAACCGTTGCCGTTCACGCTGTAACAACGACCGGACAATTTTGCGATGAGGTTACCGGCCTCAGCTTGGGGCCCCCTTCGGGGGGCCTTTTTTCTCTTGGAACCTGTTGGCAATCCCAAGCGATTGCCGAACACGTTCTGACGTCCCTGCGAGGACGCGCCACCACGCCGCACATGCGGTGATTCCCGGGCCGTAGGCCCAGACAGTTAATAACGATCTCTACAACGCCCTGGCAGTACGGGTCTTTACAGGAGTTGCCATGACCGTTTTTGAATTCGCGTCTTACGAAGCCATGTTCTCAGTTACGGTATTCGTGCTCGTTCTGGGTACGCTGCTGGTGCTGAAGGCATTCATCGCAAGACAGTTGCGCAGGTTTTCCGCAGCGGGCAGCCTGCAGTTCCTCAGCTATCCGGAGCAGATCGTTAATGCGACGCGCCTGCCGTTCCTGATCGGCATTGCACTGCTCGTCGGCGTAAGCCAGATGGAGCTGTCGCCCCGTCAGGAAAAATGGCTTGAGTATGGGTGGATCATCATCCTCGTTTCGCAAATCGCACTGTGGGCGAACCGGATGGTCACCGTCGCGGTGGAGCGGGCATTCGAGCGCAGCCGCGAAGCGAACCCGGCGGGCGCGACCCACCTGATGCTCGGCGGGCTGATCGCGCGCATCGTCGTGTGGTCGATCGCGGCGCTGGTCACGCTCGACAATCTTGGCTTCAACATCACGACGCTGATGGCCAGCCTCGGCATCGGCGGCATCGCGGTCGCGCTCGCGGTGCAGAACATTCTCGGCGACGTGTTTTCCTCGGTATCGATCGCGCTCGACAAGCCCTTCGTGATTGGCGACTTCATCATCGTCGATTCCTACATGGGCACGGTGGAATACGTCGGCATGAAGACCACGCGCCTGCGCAGCTTGGGCGGCGAGCAGATCATCTTTTCCAACACCGAACTGCTGAAGCAGCGCATCCGGAATTACAAGCGCATGCAGGAGCGGCGCGTGCTGTTCGAGTTCGGGGCCGCGTATGACACGCCGCTGGAAGACGTGGAACACATTCCGCAGATGGTGAAGGAAATCATCGGCGGCATCGACGAGGCACGTTTCGACCGTGCGCACTTCAAGGCCTGCGGCGAGAGTGCGCTGCAGTTCGAAGTGGTCTATTACATGCTCGACCCGGATTACAACCGCTACATGGATGTGCAGCAGCGTATCAATCTGGAACTGCTGCAGAGATTCCGCGAACGTGGCATCCGCTTCGCGCATCCGGTCCGGATGCTCCATCTTGCTCCTTCGATGCAGCCGCATCCTGCTGAAAACAGCAGCCCGTTCAAGGCGCGCATTGCCGGCGCGGCCGGGCAGTAACTAGAAAGCTCTGCATGAGAATTCGATCCCTCCGCATGTCAATGCGCTTCATACTGCCGCTGGCGCTGGTGCTGGCCGCGTTTGCGTATGCGGTCGTGCCGCTGATGGATAGCCTTACCGTGCGCTGGTTCGTTCGGGATTTGGATATCCGCTCGCAGCTGTTGGCCAGCACGCTGCAGGAGCCGCTGCTCGACTACGTGCCACAGAAGTCGAAGAAGCGCATCACGCAACTGTTTGACCGCGCGATCCAGGATGAACGGCTTTACGCGCTCGGCTTCTGCGACGTCAATGGCGCGTTGCTGTACAAGACGACGACCTATCCGGAATCGCTTGGCTGCTGGAGCGCGCCGGTACAGGACGGCAAGCGCCAGTCGCTGGTGCACCTGCCGCACGGCCCGGTGCATGTGTCCGAAAGTCGGCTGGAGCGAGATGGCGAAACTCTGGGCAGGCTGATCCTGATGCACGACATGAGTTTCATCGAACGGCGCAGCGCGGATACCAGGAAATATGCGATTCTTTTCTTCGCGCTGCTCGGCATTGTTGTCTCCTTCATCACCGTGTTCATCGCGCATGTCAGCTGGCGCGGTTGGATCAACGGTGTGCGAGGCATCCTGCTCGGCGACCTGCTACCGCGTTCCTACCGGCGCACGCCGCCGGAAATGCAGCCGCTCGTCGGTGACCTGCGCGCGCTGCTGCATGAGTACCATCTGGATCGCCAGCATCAGAACAATGCTTCGCAACTGTGGACGCCGGACAAGCTCAAGGCACTGCTGCAGGGCGAGCTGGCCGGAGACCAGGTGCTGGTCGTCTCCAATCGCGAACCGTATATCCATGCCGCCACGCCGAAGGGCATCGAAGTGCGCCGCCCCGCCAGCGGATTGGTTACTGCAGTGGAGGCGGTGATGCGGGCCTGTTCCGGAACCTGGATTGCACACGGCAGCGGCTCGGCCGACCGCCAGACGGTCGATCGCAACGATCGCGTGCAGGTGCCGCCGGGGCATCCGAGCTACACGCTGCGCCGGGTGTGGCTGTCGAAGGAGGAGGAGCAGGGGTACTACTACGGCTTCGCCAACGAGGGGCTGTGGCCGCTGTGCCATATCGCGCATGTGCGGCCGGTATTCCGCTCGTCGGACTGGGAACAGTATGTCGAGGTCAACCAGCGCTTTGCCGACGCGGTGATTGCGGAAGCGCGCACCGACGATCCGGTGGTGCTGGTGCAGGATTATCACTTCGCGCTGCTGCCGCGCATGGTGCGCGAGGTACTGCCGAAGGCGACCATCATCACTTTCTGGCATATCCCGTGGCCGAACCCTGAGTCTTTCGGTATCTGTCCGTGGCGCGAGGAAATCCTGGAAGGCATGCTGGGCAGTACCATTCTTGGCTTCCATACACCGTTCCACCGCAAGAATTTCCTGGAAACGGTGGACCGTTATCTGGAGGCGCGTATCGAATCGGAAGCCTCCACCGTTACCTATGGCGGCAAGCTGACGCAGGTAGAGCAATATCCGATCTCGATCGCATGGCCGGAGGAGGGCGAGAAGGTCGAGCCTATCGCGGATTGCCGCAGCAGCATCAGGAAGGAGCTCGCGCTGCCACCGGATCATCTGCTCGGTATCGGCATTGACCGGCTGGATTACACGAAGGGCATCATCGAGCGTTTCCAGGCGGTGGAACGCATGCTGGAAATGAATCCCGATATGGTCGGCAAGTTCACTTTCGTGCAGATCGCCGCGCCCAGCCGCTCGTCGCTGGAGGAATACCAGAATTTCGAGGCGCGGGTACGCAACCTCGCGCAGAGGATCAACCAGCGTTTTTCGGACGGCAGCTATCAGCCGGTCATTCTGAAGACCGAACATCACGAGCAGGATCAGTTGCAGCTTTACTACCGCGCGGCCGACGTATGCATGGTGACCAGCCTGCACGATGGCATGAATCTGGTTGCGAAGGAATTCGTTGCCGCGCGCGACGACGAGCGCGGCGTGCTGGTGCTGAGCCAGTTCACCGGCGCGGCGCGCGAGCTGCATGAAGCGCTGATCGTCAACCCCTACCATATCGAGCAGGGAGCGGAAGCGCTGTACAAGGCGCTGACCATGCCGGAGATCGAGCAGCGCGAGCGCATGCGCAGCATGCGTGCCCTGGTCAGGGATTTCAATGTCTATCGCTGGGCCGGCCACATGCTGCTGGATGCGGCGCGCCTGCGCCAGCGCGAACGGGTCATGTCGAAAATTCATTCGCATAGTCGGAGCTACTTACGACGGGTCAGCTAAATAATGTCCTTACCTTTTTTCGAATACGGCGCGGCGCGCCTCGATGAAATCGTCCAACCCGGCATGCTGTGTGCATTCGACTTCGACGGCACGCTGGCGCCTATCGTCAAGGAACCGGAAAGGGCGGCGATGCCGTCTGCGATTTCGCGCCGGCTGATGATGCTGTCCGAGCATGTGCAGGTCGCCATCATCACCGGAAGATCGATCGAGGATATCGGCGTGCGGCTGGATTTTCTGCCGGATTATGTTGTCGGCAACCATGGAATCGAAGGCATACCCGGCTGGGAAAACCTTGCCGATAACTTCCGGCAGCGTTGCCTCGACTGGGAGCGGCGGCTGGCGCTCGCGCTGAATGATCGCGCGATATTCGACCCGGGAATCCGGATCGAAAACAAAGGCTATTCCCTGTCTGTCCATTACCGGCTGGCGCGTGACCGGACAGACGCGGAAGTGCAGCTCGGTCGGCTTTTCGCAAAGTTGTTGCCTGATGCACATGTTATTGGTGGCAAGTGTGTATTCAATCTCTTGCCTTCCGATGCGATCAACAAGGGCACGGCGCTGGAGCGCCTGATGGAAGCCAGCGGCGCATCCGGCGTGCTGTATGTGGGCGACGATGTAACCGATGAAGATGTCTTCCGGCTGCAAAGGAAGGAGTTGCTGACCGTGCGCGTGGAAGAAGCGAGCGATAGTGCGGCGGAGTTTCACCTGCATCACCGCGTCGAGATGGTGCGATTGCTGGATGAGCTGCTGGTGCGGGTTGGTGAAGTACGTGCCGTTGCCAATGCGTGACAGTGCTGGCGCCTGCTGCGTTGTCATGCGTAATAGATTTGAAAAGGAAAGAACATGCCGGACTTTCAGCTAGCCGTTTCCCAGCTCGCGTGGCCTTTCGCGCTTGCCGTCGCATGGATTGCCGGCGAGTTCGTCCACCGCTGGACCCGCTTGCCGCGCATCAGCATCTACGGGCTGGTGGGTTTCCTGTTCGCGAACATCGGATACGGCCTGCTGCCGGAAACAGAAGGCGGCACGTTCATGCTGCTGTCGAATGTGGCCTTCGGCCTGATCCTGTTCGAACTCGGTTATCGCATCAACTTGCGGTGGCTGCGCCTGAATCCTTGGATCGCGGTGACCGGCGTATTCGAAGCGGTTTCCACCTTTATCGTTGTGTATTACGTTGCAACCTGGTTCGGTATGCAACCGCTGTCCGCGCTGCTGCTCAGCTCGCTGGCGATGTCCACTTCACCTGCAGGCATCATGCGCGTGGTTAATGAACAATCCAGCTCGGGGCAGGTGACGGAACGCGTGCTGCACCTGTCTGCGCTGAACTGCGTGCTGGCCGTCTTTGCGTTCAAGGTCATCATCGGTATTGGCGTCTTCCAGACTTCCGGCAGCCTGCTGCATGCGGCATGGAGCAGCCTGGTGGTGCTGGGCGCGTCGGCGATACTGGGTGCGCTGTTCGGCCTTGCCTTGCCCGGCCTGCTGCGCCGGCTCGGCAATCTCGCGCGCGACGCGACGCTCGCATTCGCGATCGCCGTCATCCTGCTGGTCTCGGTGACCTACGCATTCGAATTCTCGCCGGTACTGGCGGCGCTGACCTTCGGCCTGGTGGCGCGCCACCGCCGCGTGGCGCTCAGCCAGACGCAACGCAATTTCGGCGTGATGGGCGATCTGCTGGCGGTCGTTCTGTTCTTCTTCGTGGCGACGACGCTGGACTGGCAGCGCGTGACCGCAGGCGTAGTGCTCGCTCTCGTGCTGGTCGCCGCGCGCTTTGCAACCAAGGTGATCGGCGTCGCCGTTTTCGCCCGCGTCAGCGGCATCTCATGGCGCAAGGGCGCGCTGGCGGGCATGGCGCTGATGCCGATTTCGGTGTTCGTCATCCTGCTGCTGGAGCAGACGCGTTATGTCGGCGTCGAGCTGGTCGATGCATTGGTGCCCTTGTCGGCGATGGTCTTGCTGCTGGAAGTGATCGGCCCGGTGCTGACGCAGCGGTCGCTGATCTGGGCGAAAGAGACACCGGATACCAACGAGGACTGATATGCCCCTGGAACCATTCAAACATTCCGATCCGCTGACGCTCGGCGTCGAACTGGAACTCCAGCTCGTCAGCCTGAGCGATTTCGACCTGACCGAAGCGAGCCCGGACATGCTCAATCTCCTTGGCCGCAAGCCCTTTCCGGGTACGGTCACGCCGGAGATCACCGAGAGCATGATTGAAATCGCGACCAGCATCCATACCAATTACACCGAGCTGCTGGATCAGCTGCGACAAATTCGCGATGCGCTGGTGCGCGCCGGCGACATGCTCAATGTCGGCGTATGCGGCGGCGGCACGCATCCGTTCCAGAAATGGTCGGAGCGGAAAATATTTTCCAAGCCGCGCTTCAAGCAGGTATCGACGCTGTACGGCTACCTGGCCAAGCAGTTCACCGTGTTCGGCCAGCATGTGCATGTCGGCTGCAGTTCCGGCGACGATGCGCTGTTCCTGCTGCATTCGCTGAACCGTTACGTGCCGCACTTCATCGCGCTGTCGGCATCATCGCCGTACTTCCAGGGCAGGGATACGCTGTTCAATTCGGCGCGGCTGAATTCGGTGTTTGCCTTTCCGCTCAGCGGGCGTGCGCCCTTCCTGCTGCGCTGGGAGGATTTCGAACGCGACTACTTCGCCCGCATGGAAGACACCGGCATCGTCAAGAGCATGAAGGACTTTTACTGGGATATCCGCCCGAAGCCCGAGTACGGCACCATTGAACTACGCGTATGTGATACGCCGCTCAGTGTGGAGCGGGCGGCGGCGCTGGCGTGCTATCTGCAGGCGCTGTGCAGCTACCTGCTGGACCGCAGCGAGCCGGCGCCGGCGGAAGACGACTACCTCGTCTATAACTACAACCGTTTCCAGGCATGCCGCTTCGGGCTGGACGGCACGCTGGTACATCCGAAGAGCCATGAAACCCTGTCCATACGCGAAGATATCCTGACCACGCTGCGCCGGATGGAGCCCTATGCGGAAAAGGCCGGCAGCCTGCGTGCGCTGGAGCATCTGTACAAGGTTGCACATATCGGCAGCGATGCTACATATTTGCGGCAGGAATATGCGGCTCGCGGAAGCACCGAAGGCATGGTCGATGCGGCCATACGGCGCTTCCGGATGGACGAGGCGGATTACGCCCCGGCCGGG
>JAEZVM010000132.1 GCA_023420795.1 Pseudomonadota bacterium | reverse complement strand
GTGGTCAGCCCGGAAGGTTATGTGCTGACCAACAATCATGTGATCGAGACCGCGGATGAAATCGAGGTCGCCCTCGCCGATGGTCGCAAGGCGGTTGCAAAGGTCGTCGGCACGGACCCGGAAACCGATCTGGCCGTCGTCAAGATCAGCCTGGAAAACCTGCCGGCGATCACGCTCGGTCATGCCGAGCGGGCAAAGGTCGGCGATGTCGTGCTGGCAATCGGCAATCCGTTCGGCGTCGGCCAAACGGTCACGATGGGCATCATTTCTGCGCTCGGGCGCAATCATCTGGGCATCAATACCTTTGAAAACTTCATCCAGACAGACGCCGCGATCAATCCCGGCAACTCCGGCGGCGCGCTGATCGATTCGGAAGGCAATCTGCTAGGCATCAACACCGCGATCTACTCGCGCAGCGGCGGCTCGCTCGGCATCGGTTTCGCAATCCCGGTCACCACCGTCAAGACAGTGATGGAGTCAATCATCAGCTCTGGCCAGGTAGTACGAGGCTGGATCGGCGTCGAGCCGCAGGACATCACGCCGGAACTCGCGGAAAGTTTCGGCCTGACGAAGAAGTCGGGCGCAATCATTGCCGGTGTGCTGAAAGGCGGCCCGGCCGACCGCGCCGGCATACGGCCGGGCGACATTTTGGTCGCAGTGGACGGCAAGCCGGTGAGCGACACGACCGACATGCTGAACCTGATTGCGCAGCTCACTCCCGGCAACAAGGCGAAGATGACTGTGCTGCGCAACAATCAGGAATCGACCATCAATGTCCTGGTTGGCAAACGACCACGCCCGCGCCGCGAAGAGCTGGAATAACAATGCATGTCCGCGATCTGGTCCAGTTCCTGAGTGAACTGTCAGAAAACAATAACCGCGCCTGGTTCGTCATGAACAAGCCGCGTTATGACATCCTGCGCGCGGAGTTCTTGGAATTGGTGACCAAACTGATCGCCGAGATCAGCAAATTCGATCCGGCGGTCGCCCACTGCAATCCGAAGAAGGCGCTGTTTCGCATCAATCGCGATTTGCGCTTCTCTCGTGACAAGAGGCCTTACAAGACGAGATTCTCCGCATCGATTACCGCCAGCGGCCTCAAGAAGCCGAGCGAGGGTGGCGGCCCGGCCTATTACTTCCATGTCGATGCGGATGGCACTTTCCTGATCGCGGGCGGCGAATATCTTCCGCCGCCCCACCGCCTGCGCGCCATCCGGCAACAGGTGATCGAAGACGCAGCAGGATTTACGAAAGTGCTGAAAAACCGGAAGCTGAAGGAAACCTACGGCGATCTTCAGGACGAGGACAAGCTGACCAGGCCGCCGAAGGGATTTGATGCCGATGCCCCATACATCGAATACATCAAGCTGAAGAGCTTCATCGTCTGGACGGAGAGAAGCTTGACGAAGAAGCTGCCTGTGGATTTATGCAAGGAACTGAGTGCAGGCTTCAAGGATGCCTATCCGCTGGTCGCTTGGCTCCGGCAAGTTTAGGCCGTTTCTTCCGGCGCCTGCGTCGCTCGCGCAAATATCGGCGCCACGATTAAGCCGACTTCGTACAGCAAGCACAAGGGCAGCGCCAGCAGCAACTGGCTCAGGATATCCGGCGGCGTGACAACTGCTGCGATCACGAACGCGCCAACAATCACGTACGGGCGGATTTCCTTGAGCTTCTGGACTGTCACCAGTCCCATACGCACCAGCACGATGACGACGATCGGCACTTCGAAGGTCATGCCGAAGGCGATGAACAAGGTCATCACGAACCCGAAATAGCTTTCAATGTCCGGCGCAACCGCAATGGATTTCGGCGCGAATTCATTGATGAACTTGAAGATCACGCCGAACACGAAGAAGTAACAGAACGCGACGCCGACGATGAACAGGATCGACGAGGAAATCACCAGCGGCGCAATCAGCTTCTTTTCGTGCGTGTACAGGCCGGGCGCGATGAAGGCCCAAGCCTGATAAAGCACCACCGGCAGGGCGATGAGGAAGGCGACCAACAGCGTCACTTTCACCGGAACCAGAAACGGCGTGATGACTCCGGTCGCGATCATCTTGCTGCCGGTCGGCAGCGCAGACATCATCGGCAACGCCAGCCAGTCGTAGATATTGCCTGCCCAGGGCATCAGGCACAAAAACACCACGAGAATCGCCAATGACGCTTTCATCACGCGATTGCGCAGTTCCACCAAGTGCGAGATGAAGGTGTCTCCCGCACCTGTTGTTTCTTGATCGTCAGTCATCAGGATCAGTGAAATGAAGCAGAGGGCTTGCGATTCATCCCGGCAGGACGATGCCTGGCGACGCGCGCCGCACCCGAGATGACGCGAGTCTTGCGTCCGGTTTGATTCTTGTACCAGGAAGGAACCGCAGAAGTCCGCGCAAGCTTCTTCTTGCGGAAGTCCTTTGCCTTGATGGTTATCTGGTTCGGCGTCTGCACATCGAGCATCGGCTCGGACAATGCTTCCTGCACCTCGCTCTGGATGTCGGAAACGCTCTGCGAGATGGTCTGCTCGACGCTGCTTGCCGCTTCCTGCATTTCCTGCTGCATCTTGCGCAGCTCATCCAATTCGATCTCGCGGCTCACCTCCGACTTGACGTCGTTGATGTAGCGCTGCGCCCTGCCGAACAAGGTACCGGCCATGCGCGCCACCTTCGGCAACCGCTCGGGGCCGATGACGACCAGTGCAACAACACCGATCAGCGCGAGTTTGGAGAGACCGAGATCAATCATATGCGGAAAGCTGCAAGAGTCGATCATGACGCGCCTGGCGGCACATCAGATCAACTGCTTCAACGAGGTTTAATCAGCTCTTCTTTTCTTTTGCGTCAACGTCAATCGTCGCCTTGTCGGCCGTCTCGGATTTTTCTTCCTCACCCTTGACGCCGTCCTTGAAGCCCTTGACCGCCTTGCCCAAGTCGGTGCCGATATTGCCAAGCTTCTTCGTACCAAATACCAAGACGATGACCAGCAGTACGATCAGCCAGTGCCAAATACTCAACGAACCCATTACTTTCTCCTAAACGGAGGCTTGCGCCCCCAAAAACCGTTTACTCCATCGACCGGCATGACAATCAACGCTTGCCACGCCATGGCTGCGGTCCGCCGATCACATGCAAATGGAGATGGTACACCTCTTGTCCACCATCCGGGCCGGTATTGAACAGTGTCTTGAAACCGCCGCTACCATTGCCAGCGTCATTCGCAGCATATCCGCAGCCTTGCTCCTGTGCCAGCTTCGGCGCCAGCAGCATCATTTTACTCAACAAGGATGCATGGCTTTCGTCGCAATCCGATAGTGTAGCGATATGCTGCTTGGGCACAATCAGAAAATGCACCGGTGCTGCGGGATTGATGTCGTGGAATGCGATGAGGTCGTCGTCTTCGAATATCGCAGTCGTGGGGATTTGCTTGGATGCGATTTTGCAAAAAATGCAATTGCTCATGATATCCCGTTAACCTTTGTTGAATGAAAACCTAGTCGCCATTGCGCTCACGCTCGTTCAGCTTGCGATTCGCCTTTTCCTCCAGGCCGGACATGCCTTCGCGTCGGGCCAGTTCGTCGAGCACATCCTGCGGCGTCAGTCCGAACTGCGCCAGCATGATCATCGAATGGAACCACAGGTCGGCGCACTCATAAAGCACTTTCGACTTGTCGCCGCCGGCACGCGCATCTTTCGCAGCCATCACCGTTTCGGTCGCTTCCTCGCCGATCTTCTTCAGGATCGCATCATCGCCCTTGGAGAACAGGCGAGCGACATACGACTTGTCCGGATCGCCGCCATTGGCGGGTTTGCGCGACTCGATCACGCCGGCCAGGCGCCGCAGTGTTTCACTCATTGGGTACGCTCTTGTTTGTATATGCTGTCCGGGTCTTTCAGGACAGGATCGACCGCCTGCCATTTGCCGCCGTTGGCATCGCCCTCGAACTTCTGGAAAAAACAGGAATGTCGACCGGTATGGCAAGCGATGCGATCAGCCTGTTCGACCTTCAGCAGCACCACATCCTCGTCGCAATCGAGGCGTATCTCGCGGACCTTCTGCACATGGCCAGACTCTTCGCCCTTGTGCCATAGCTTCTTGCGCGAGCGACTCCAGTACACCGCCTCACCCAGCTCCACCGTCTTTGCCAGCGCCTCGCGGTTCATCCATGCGAACATCAATACGTCGTTCGTGCCGACTTCCTGTGCGATGACAGGGACCAGGCCGTTATCATCCCACTTCACCTTGTTCAGCCATGGGGCTGTCATGCGAGCCTCATCGGAATGCCCTGCTCGGCCATGAAGCGCTTTGCTTCCTGCACCGTATGCTGGCCGTAATGGAAAATGCTTGCGGCGAGCACGGCATCGGCGCGGCCAACCTTGATGCCATCAGCCAGATCCTGCAAGCCGCCGACACCGCCGGAAGCGATCACCGGAATTGACACCGCATCGGACACCGCCCGCGTGAGTTCCAGATCGAAGCCGCTCTTGGTGCCATCACGATCCATGCTGGTCAGGAGCACTTCGCCGACGCCGAGGCTTTCCATCTTTTTCGCCCATTCGATCACATCGAGGCCAGTCGGCTTGCGGCCGCCGTGAGTGAACACTTCCCATTTGCCATCGCCGGTTTTCTTCGAGTCGATTGCAACGACGATGCACTGCGAACCGTACTTGTGCGCGGCGTCATGCACCATCTGCGGATTGGCAACCGCCGCGCTGTTGATACTGATCTTGTCCGCGCCGGCGTTCAACAGGCGGCGCACATCATCGACCGTGCGCACGCCGCCGCCGACCGTCAGCGGAATGAACACCTGCGAGGCCACCGCTTCGATGATATGCAGGATCAGGTCGCGCCCGTCAGAAGTCGCGGTGATGTCGAGGAAGGTGAGTTCGTCGGCACCCTGCTCGTCATAGCGACGCGCGATTTCGACCGGGTCGCCGGCATCGCGCAGCTCGACGAAATTGACACCCTTGACCACGCGGCCATTGGTGACGTCCAGGCAAGGGATGATGCGTTTTGCGAGGGCCATGCTTATTCTTCTTCCGCCTCTTCCTGTCCGCTCAGCGCATCTGCTCGCTCCTGGGCCGCGCGCAGATCGAGCGTGCCCTCGTAGATCGAGCGGCCGCAGATCACGCCTTCGATGCCTTCATCCTGCACCGCGCACAGCGCTTCGACGTCCTTGATGTTGTGCACACCGCCGGAAGCGATGACAGGAATGGTCATGCTCTGCGCCAGCTTGACGGTGGCGTCGATGTTCACGCCGGCCATCATGCCGTCGCGGCCGATGTCGGTATAGACGATCGCCTCGCAGCCGTAGTCCTCGAACTTCTTCGCCAGGTCGATCACTTCATGGCCGGACAGCTTGCTCCAGCCGTCGGTCGCCACCTTGCCGTCCTTGGCGTCGAGGCCGACGATGATCTGGCCCGGGAAGGCGCTGCAGGCATCATGCAGGAAGCCCGGATTCTTCACCGCGGCGGTGCCGATGATGATGTAGGACAGGCCGTCGTCCAGATAGCGCTCGATGGTGTCGAGGTCGCGGATACCGCCGCCCAGCTGGACCGGGATTTCGTCGGTGCCGTTTTCCTGCGCGAAGTCACGCACCGCCTGGATGATCGCCTTCACCGCCGATTCGTTCTTCGGCTTGCCGGCAAAGGCGCCATTCAGGTCCACCAGATGCAGCCGTCGCGCGCCCTGCAACAGCCAATGTCGCGCCATCTGCGCCGGATCGTCGGAAAACACCGTGGCTTGTTCCATATCGCCTTGTTTCAGGCGCACGCAGTGACCGTCCTTGAGGTCGATGGCAGGTATGAGCAGCATGGCTACTTGTGAGATGGATGAAGGTTAGTAAAGTTATCAGACAGCAGTTTTTTCACCGGGATCACGGATTCCAGTGAACAAAATTCTTGTAGAGCTGCAAGCCTGAGGCCGCGCTTTTTTCCGGATGAAACTGGGTAGCGAATATATTATCTTTTGCAACGGCACAGGCAAACAACCCGCCATAGTCTGTCTCGCCCGCCGTATGCTGCGGGTCGGCCGGCACTGCGTAATAGCTATGCACGAAATAAAAATAGCAGTTATCGGCAATACCCTTCCACAACGGATGGGACAGCTTTTGCCGTACACGGTTCCAGCCCATCTGGGGCACCTTGAAGCGCGAACCGTCCTGCTGTACACGGCTCTCCAGCTGGAAGCGCACCACCTTACCAGGCAGCAAACCTAAGCCTTCGGTATTGCCTTCTTCGCTCCAGTCGAACAGCATCTGCTCACCGACACAGACACCGAATAATGGCTTGGAGCGTGCAGCCCCCAGCACCGCTTCCTGCAGGCCCGACTCGCGCAGGCTACGCATGCAGTCGGGAATTGCGCCTTGCCCCGGCAACACCAGCCGGTCCGCCGCGCGAATGTCGCTCAGCTCGCTGGAAATGCGCACATCCGCTTCCGGCGCGACATGGCGCAGCGCCTGCGCCACCGAGCGCAGGTTGCCCATGCCGTAATCAACTACAACGATCTTGTTCATGACAGAGAATGAATCGTGATGCGCCCTTCTTGCGGCGCTTACAGGCTACCCTTGGTCGAAGGAATCGTCCCCGCCGCGCGCGGATCCAGTTCGGCGGCCATTCGCAGCGCGCGGCCGAACGCCTTGAATACGGTTTCGCATTGATGATGCGCGTTTTCGCCGCGCAGGTTGTCGATATGCAGCGTAACCAGCGCGTGATTGACGAAGCCCTGGAAGAATTCGCGCGTCAGATCGACATCGAATGCACCGATCATCGCCCGCGTGAACGGCACATGGAATTCCAGTCCCGGACGTCCGGAGAAATCGACGACCACGCGCGACAGCGCCTCGTCCAGCGGCACATATGCATGGCCGTATCGGCGAACGCCCTTCTTGTCGCCGATCGCCTTCGCGAACGCCTGGCCGAGCGTGATGCCGACATCCTCGACGGTATGGTGCGCATCGATATGCAGGTCGCCTTTCGCTTCGATGTCGAGATCGATCAGCCCGTGCCGCGCGATCTGGTCGAGCATGTGATCGAGGAAGGGCACGCCGGTATTCAGCTTCTGCTGGCCGGTGCCGTCGAGATTGATCACGACGCGGATCTGCGTTTCGTTGGTATTGCGAGCGACCTCGGCAATGCGTTGCGTGGGCATGTTAAGCGAATACTCAGGTTATGAAGCAAGCGATGCCTGCAGGGCATCGAGGAATAATCGGTTTTCTTCCGGCGTGCCAACGGTCACCCGCAGGCAGTTTTCCAGTAACGGATGCATTTTACCGACATTTTTGATCAAAACCTTACGGTCCAACAATCTCGAAAAGAC
>JAEZVM010000040.1 GCA_023420795.1 Pseudomonadota bacterium | reverse complement strand
GTAGAAGAAGTGATTCAGCAGGCGCAGCTTCTGTACGCTTGACGCGTCCGGTGCAAGCCGGCGCTGCAAACGCGCCGCCAGGATATCGACCTCAGCCTGCGTGGCCGCCAGATCCAGTTGCGGCTCTACGTCCTGCGCAATCGCCAGTGCCGCTTCGAACAACGGAATGGAATCGTCCTGCTGGACCAGCGATGTAAAGTAATCGAGGGCTTGGATGACCATACATGATCATCATAAACCATGGCTGGGGCAAATAAAGGGCAAACGGGAAACGGATAGTAATTGCCGGTCAGGCGGAAACCCGTTTGAAATCCCTAAAGCGAAATCCCATTACCAGCAATGCCCCGAAATACGTTATGCCGCAGGCAAGCATCACAAGCGCCAATGCTCCGATACGCAGCAGCGGAGTGGTCTGCATGGCGATCCAGTTGAAATGGCTTTCAGTCCACAGCGCAACAGCCGTCAGCAATATCAGCGCGCCCAGCAGCTTCAGCAGGAACAGCCCCCAGCCGCTGTGCGGCGTGTAAATGCCGCGCTTGCGCAAGCCCCAGTACAGGAGTATCGCATTGATGCACGCGCCCAAGCCAATTGACAACGCTAGTCCGGCATGCGCGATCCATGGCACAAATAGTACGTTCATCAACTGCGTTGCAATTAGGACGCCAATCGCAATCTTGACCGGCGTCTTGATATCCTGCTTCGCATAAAAACCGGGGGCCAAGATTTTTACCAGGATTAATCCGATCAGCCCCACGCCATAAGCAACCAAAGCTCGCCCTGTCATTGCTACCGCCTGCGCGTCGAATTTTCCGTAATGGAATAGCGTCGTGGTGAGTGGTTCGGACAAAGTAGCCAGTCCGACGGCGGATGGAAGCGCGATGAGGAAGGTCAGTCGCAGACCCCAATCAAGCAAGGAGGAATATTCCGTCTGGTCGCCAACCGCATGCGCCTTCGAAAGGCTGGGCAGCAGAATGGTCCCGAGCGCAACGCCGAGCAGGGCGGTGGGGAACTCCATCAGTCGGTCCGCATAGGAAAGCCAGGAGACGCTACCGTTTTCCAGGCGGGATGCGATGTTGGTATTGATGATCAGGCTGATCTGCGCAACCGAAACGGCAAAAATTGCCGGCCCCATTTGCTTGAGCACGCGCCGCACGCCCGGGTCGCGCAAGGCGAGCCGCGGGTTCAGGCCGATGCGTGGCAGCATGCCGATCTTGCGCAACACCGGAATCTGTATCGCTACCTGCAGAATCCCGCCGACAACAACCGCCAGCGCCAGCGCATAAACCGGTTGTTCCATGTAAGGCGCAACCAGAAGCGAGGCCGCGATGAAGGACAGGTTGAGCAGGACAGGCGTAAATGCGGGTACGCGGAACTGGCGCCATGTGTTCAGTATGCCGCCCGCCAAGGCGACAAACGCCATGAAGGCGATGTACGGAAACATGATGCGCGTCATCAGCACCGAACTGGCGAATGCTTGCGGCTCGGATTTCAGGCCAGTCGCAATGAAATACACCACCACCGGCGCCGCGACGATGCCGAGTATGCAGGTCAGCAGTAGCGCCCACATGAGTACTGTCGCGACATGATCGACCAGATTCTTGGTGGCCGTGTCACCCTTTTGGTTCTTGTACTCCGCAAGAATCGGCACGAAGGCCTGGGAGAACGCTCCTTCGGCAAAGAGTCTTCTTAACAGATTGGGAATGCGAAAGGCAATGAAGAACGCGTCGGTATAGGCTGAAGCGCCGAAAGCACGTGCGATCAGGAGTTCACGCAATAGCCCCGTCACGCGGGAAAGCATTGTCATGCCGGAAACGGTAACCAGCGTTTTGTGCAGATTCATGGGGCGGAATTATAGCCGATTGCTCATTTCCCAAAAAAACGCTATAATCCGCAGCTTTACTGAATTCTGTCTCGCAATTTGCGAACGTAGTCCGATTTCGATCTAGGAAATATTCATGGCAAATACCGCACAAGCGCGCAAACGTGCTCGTCAAGCAGTCAAGCAAAACGCTCACAACTCCAGCCAGCGCTCCACGCTGCGTACCGCGATCAAGGCTGTTCGCAAAGCCATTGACGCTGGCGACAAAGCTGCGGCATCGCAAGTATTTCAGGCTTCCGTATCGACGATCGATCGCATCGCCGACAAGAAAATCATTCACAAGAACAAGGCCGCTCGCCACAAGAGCCGCCTGGCTGCTGCCCTGAAGGCGCTGGCCTGATTTTCTCCTGCTTTTGGCAGCGATAGCTGTCGGAATACAGAAGTCGAAAAAATAAAACCCGCATGGTGAAGGCTGTGCGGGTTTTGTTGTTTGTGTTGCGGGTCGCGTGAGTCGTGCCCGCGCATGCCGAGCAGATTAACGGGGCAGGCCTTCGATCACCATGCCTGGCTTGATATTTTTCTGTCTGAACCAGCCGAGATTCATCTCCAGCGCATAACGTACCGGTTTCTTCGCGCAGTGAGAGTCGGTGGTTTTGGGTTGCATGTCTTCAATGTTCACTATTTTCCCGCGTTCATCAATGAACGCTACCGACAGCGGGATAAATGTGTTCTTCATCCACATGCAGACACCCGCAGGTGCGTCAAACAGAAATACCATCCCTTCATTCGGTCCCATTTTCTCGCGGTACATCAGGCCCTGCTGACGCTCGGCTTCCCGGGCGGCTACCTCTGCCTTGATGATATGCATGCCGGCACTCAATGAAATGACCGGAAATCGCGCGATTTGCTGGCTATTGGCGGAAGGTGCTGCAGTCGCAAGGGCGGCGGCGATCATTGAAAGAAAAATGAAGGGTTTGGCAATCATACGAATGAAGTCTTGAGGCGACAGGCAGAGCTTAACCGATAAATTGCAAAAAACAGGTGGCTGCCGTTCTATGTCATGGCCTGATTTGGCTTATCAAGCTCTGCGGCAGATACTTCCCGCCACTCTCCCGGCCAAAGTGGGTGGGTCGCAAGGGAAAAAGGCCCGATTGCGATCCTGATCAGGCGTAATGTCGGCAATCCGGCTGCGGCAGTCATGCGGCGCACCTGACGATTTTTCCCTTCGGAGAGGGTGATTGCCAGCCAGCTCGTGGGCACATTAACCCGTGCCCGGATTGGTGGATCCCGTTGCCATAGCCATTCCGGAGCCTGGATCTGCTTTGCCTCGCATCCCTGCGTCACAAAATCACCCAGGTCCATCGGCCGCTCCAGTCGCTCCAGTGTCGCACTGTCCGGTATGCCTTCAACCTGCGCTATATACGTCTTCGGCTGCTTGCTGTCTGGGTGGCTGATCCTGTGCTGAAGCTGTCCATCATCGGTGAGTAGTAGCAGTCCTTCGCTGTCCGCATCCAGTCGCCCTGCGGGATAAATGCCCGGGACATTAAGGTAGTTGGCCAGCGTTTCCCTGGTCGGGTGAGAGGAAAACTGGCACATCACTTGGAACGGTTTGTTGAACAGGATGAGTGGCATGGAGCGAAGGGCGAAAACGTTGCGCCGGTGCGCTATTGAGCTTGAGCGAAAGACGCAATTTTACGCGTTGGATATCCGATTCATTAAAACTAATCTGATAAGACTAAATCATAGTGCGGAAGGGGCTTGCAGCGAGGCCGGCGCATGCATTATTGCCCTTCTATTATTGAATTTTTTGCCTCATAAAATATATAGCACAGAGTAAAATACTGGTGCATAATACGAAACGTAGTCTTATGTCTTATATAAGACCGAGTTCGCTTTAAAACAAAAATTTGAAGTAAAAAACGGTCTCTCTTTTCCTCCTCAACCCCCGGAGCATACGATGTATCAACATATCAAAGTGCCTGCCGACGGCAAAAAAATCACCGTCAATGCCGACTTCTCGTTGAATGTACCTG
Source organism: Pseudomonadota bacterium (assembly GCA_023420795.1). GTDB lineage: Bacteria > Pseudomonadota > Gammaproteobacteria > Burkholderiales > Burkholderiaceae_D > Noviherbaspirillum. Next base: position 3,316 of record JAEZVM010000040.1, on the reverse strand, counting down.
ACAACCCGATCATTCCTTACCTCGAAGGCGATGGCACCGGCGTGGATATCAGCCCGGTCATGATCAAGGTGGTTGACGCAGCGGTAGCGAAGGCCTATGGCGGCAAGCGCAAGATCAGCTGGATGGAGATTTTCGCCGGTGAAAAATCCACCAAGGTCTATGGTCCGGATGTGTGGTTGCCGGAAGAAACTCTGCAAGTGTTGAAAGAGTACGTCGTTTCGATCAAGGGCCCGCTGACGACGCCGGTCGGTGGTGGCATTCGTTCGCTGAACGTGGCATTGCGCCAGGAGCTGGATCTGTATGTCTGCCTGCGTCCGGTGCGTTACTTCAAAGGTGTTCCGTCGCCAGTACGCGAGCCGGAAAAAACCGACATGGTGATTTTCCGCGAAAACTCCGAAGACATTTATGCCGGCATTGAATGGCAGGAAGGCTCGGACGGCGCGAAGAAGTTGATCGATTTCCTGATCAAGGAAATGGGCGTCAAGAAGATTCGTTTCCCGGGCACTTCCGGTATCGGCGTCAAGCCGGTTTCGCGTGAAGGGACCGAGCGTCTGGTGCGCAAGGCAATCCAGTACGCCATCGACAATGACAAACCGTCGGTCACTATTGTCCACAAGGGCAACATCATGAAGTACACCGAAGGTGGCTTCCGTGACTGGGCCTATTCCTTGGCGCAGAAGGAATTCGGCGCGGAACTGATTGACGGCGGTCCGTGGTGCAAGTTCAAGAATCCGAAGACCGGCAAGGAAATCACGATCAAGGATTCGATCGCTGACGCATTCCTGCAGCAGATCCTGTTGCGGCCCAATGAATACAGCGTGATAGCCACCCTGAACCTGAATGGCGACTATATTTCCGACGCGTTGGCGGCCCAAGTCGGCGGCATCGGTATCGCTCCTGGCGCCAACCTGTCTGACTCGGTCGCGATGTTCGAGGCTACTCACGGTACCGCACCGAAGTATGCAGGCAAGGATTATGTGAACCCCGGTTCGCTGATCCTGTCGGCGGAAATGATGTTGCGCCACATGGGCTGGACTGAAGCTGCTGACCTGATCATCACTTCGATGGAAAAATCGATCACGTCGAAGAAGGTCACATATGATTTTGCACGCCTGATGGAAGGCGCGACGCAGGTATCTTGTTCCGGCTTTGGTGAAGTAATGATCGCGAACATGTAATTTCTTCGCTATGAGTAAAAAGGCCGGTTCGAATGAGCCGGCCTTTTTCATTGGGAAATCGAATAATGCAATTCGACTGCGTTCACAGGTAAGAAGAGGTAGGTGCGTGTATCTAGAGCATTTTCCCCTTGGTCGTACCCGGCCAATCTCTGGCCAGCGATGCTCACCGTACATCACGTACCGTTGTGCTTCTCTCTCCAATCTTGGTTCGGGTGCAGTCAGGCTAAAAACGCTCTAATCCTGTCAAGCCGATCGAAGCATCGAGTGCAGAAAACGCCGAAAGAAAAAAACCCCGCTAATGCGGGGTTTTCGGTGCTCTTGCTAATCGTTGTGATTAGGGGGCTTGAATATTGGAAGCTTGCTTGCCTTTCGGGCCTTGCGTGACTTCGAATTGAACTTTTTGACCTTCTTTCAGGGTCTTGAAGCCTTGCATCTGAATTGCGGAAAAGTGGGCGAACAAATCTTCACCGCCGTCATCCGGAGTGATAAATCCGAAGCCTTTGGAATCGTTGAACCACTTGACGGTACCTGTTGCCATAAAAGCGTCTTTCAAATAATAACTAATCACACGAGCCGTAAAAGCAAGAAGCCTCGCGACACGCTGCCCCCTCTTATAACTTGCTCACTTCATATTGACAACACTATAAGTGTGTAACTGTCAATAAATACCATTGTTCCTGCAAAAAATCCAAAAGTCAAGGCGGTTTTCTTGGCGATTTTGAGTTTTTGCAAGCTCATTTCAATACGTTTCTTCTTGAATTTATACGCCCTAAGCTACATCTGCGAATTACGCGGAAAGGGCGTAATATCAATATACAGTTGGAATATCCTTTACTTTTACGCATTGCGCAAAAGTTGAACACCCTACAATAAACGCATGGCAACTCAGCATGAAAACGGTACGGTACTTGCTAGGCAAGAGCAGAAGCTCAAGCCACCGCCGATGTACCAGGTTCTGCTCTTAAACGATGATTACACTCCCATGGAGTTTGTTGTTGCGATCATTCAAGAGTACTTCAACAAGGACCGGGAAACCGCGACGCAGATCATGCTCAAGGTTCATCGTGATGGAAAAGGTATGTGCGGTGTCTATCCCAAAGACATAGCATCGACTAAAGTAGAGTTAGTATTAACCCACGCTCGGAAAGCAGGTCATCCCCTGCAATGCGTGATGGAGGAAGCATGATTGCGCAGGAACTTGAAGTTAGTTTGCACATGGCTTTTGTTGAGGCGCGTCAGGCTCGACATGAGTTCATCACTGTTGAGCACCTGCTGCTTGCTCTGCTCGATAATCCTTCGGCAGCGGAAGTAATGCGGGCCTGCGCTGTCAATATCGAAGATCTGCGCAAGACGCTCACCAATTTCATTAACGACAATACGCCAACCGTGCCAGGTACCAGCGAGGTCGACACGCAGCCGACGCTCGGATTCCAGCGCGTGATCCAGCGGGCGATTATGCATGTGCAATCTGCTTCCAACGGCAAGAAGGAGGTTACCGGCGCCAACGTGCTGGTGGCCATCTTCGGCGAGAAAGATTCGCATGCGGTGTATTACCTGCATCAGCAGGGCGTTACGCGGCTGGATGTCGTCAACTTTATTTCGCATGGCGTACGCAAGGATCAGCAGACCGATTCTCAGAAATCGCCGGAGGGCGCAGAGGAAGCGCAGTCTGAAGGCCAGCAGAAGGAAAGTCCGCTCGATCAGTTCACCCAAAACCTGAACAAGCTGGCTGCGGAAGGCAAGATCGATCCGCTGATCGGTCGGGAATCCGAGGTCGAGCGCGTAATTCAGACTTTGTGCCGTCGCCGCAAGAACAATCCGCTACTGGTCGGCGAAGCAGGCGTGGGCAAGACTGCGATTGCCGAAGGCTTGGCATGGCGTGTCACCCAGGGCGATGTGCCGGAGGTGCTGCAGAACGCCGTTGTGTACTCGCTCGACATGGGTGCGCTGCTGGCCGGGACCAAGTACCGCGGTGACTTCGAGCAGCGCCTGAAGTCGGTGCTCAAGCAGTTACGGGACAACCCGCACGGTATTCTGTTCATCGACGAGATCCATACGATCATCGGCGCGGGTTCCGCCTCGGGCGGCACGCTCGACGCTTCCAACTTGCTCAAGCCGGCGCTGTCGAGTGGTCAGCT
>JAEZVM010000031.1 GCA_023420795.1 Pseudomonadota bacterium | reverse complement strand
CCTATGCGGAGCACCTGAGCCGCGCTGGTGCCGATCTGGCAGGCTATACGCAGACCACACGCGTCAACGAGCCGGGCCGCACCGTCTGGCTGAAGGCGCAGATCGCGATGGACTAACGTTACGTCCTTGTGCAACAAATGCCGCTCCGGCAGGGCCGGGGCGGCATCCTTAAGGGCTGGCGCACGCCCTGAACGAATTGCGCAGTCATGGGACAATGCATTTTTTCAAAATGACAAGAATGCCCATGATTACTGTCCACCATCTGAACAATTCCCGCTCGCAGCGCGTGCTCTGGCTGCTGGAAGAGCTCGGCCTCGACTACGAGGTAAAGCGCTACGAGCGCGACCCGAAAACCATGTTGGCGCCCGAATCACTGCGCAAGGTGCATCCGCTCGGCAAGTCGCCGGTCATCAGCGATGGCGATCTGACGGTGGCCGAGTCGGGTGCGATCATCGAGTATCTGGTGGAGCGCTACGGCAAGGAGAGGTTGGCGCCTGCAGCAGGCACGCCGGAACGCCTGCGCTATACCTACTGGCTGCATTTTGCCGAGGGCTCGGCGATGCCGCCGCTGCTGATGAAACTGGTGTTCGACCGCATCGAGAAGGGGCCGATGCCGTTCTTCGTAAAGCCGATTGCAAAGGCAATCGCCGGCAAGGTCAAGGGTTCGTTCATCGAGCCGAACATCACGCGTCAGCTCGAATACATGGAAGCGGAACTCGGCAAGCACGCGTGGTTCGCCGGCGACGACTTCAGCGCGGCGGATATCCAGATGAGCTTTCCGCTGGAAGCCGCAGCCGCACGCGGCGGACTGGGCAAGTCACGGCCGAAATTGATGCAGTTTCTGGAGCGCATACATCAGCGTCCCGCGTATCAGCGCGCGCTGGAGCGCGGCGGCAAGTACGATCTGTTGAGCTGATGCAAGCCGCCATACTCCGAAACTAAACCGGATGGCGCTGCGTCGAATGGGAATCCTTCTGAATTTCCATTCGACACGCAAGCATGCAGTCATCCGAACCGGATTCCGACTTTACCCTTCCTTCCTCGGGCCTGCTACAGCCCGGCCATAACTGCTGGCGCATCGAGCGCGCGCATCGCTTCGCGATGCTGGTCGATGCCGACGCCTATTTCCGCGCAGTACGCGCCGCCATCCGCAATGCGCGCCACAGCGTCTTCATCCTGAGCTGGGATATCGACAGCCGCACCCGCTTGGTGCCCGAGGGCGCGAACGACGGCTATCCGGAGCCGCTCGGCGACTTCCTGCATGCGGTGGTGGCGTCGCGCCCCGGCCTGCGCGCCTATGTACTGAACTGGGATTTCGCGATGCTGTATGCGCTGGAGCGCGAGTGGTTGCCGGTGTATAAGCTCGACTGGCGCACGCACAAGCGCCTCGCATTCCGGATGGACGGCAGGCATCCGATCGGCGGCTCGCATCATCAGAAGGTGGTGGTGATCGACGACAGCGTCGCTTTCGTCGGCGGGCTCGATCTCACACGTGCACGCTGGGACACGCCGGACCATGCATGCGACGAGCCGCTGCGCTGCGACAGCGACGGCAAGCCGCATGCGCCCTTCCATGATGTGCAGGCGATGGTCGATGGCGCGGCTGCACGGGCGCTTGGCGAGCTGGCGCGGCTGCGCTGGCAACGTGCCGCAGCTGCAGGTTCGTCCGCTAGCCAGTCGCAGGCGGCCATCACCCTGTGCGATGCCGAACACGATCCTTGGCCGCAGGAAGTGCCGCCGGACCTGACCGATATCGATGTCGCGATCTCGCGTACGGAACCGGTCTATAACGGCGACGGCGGCGTGCATGAAGTGCGCCAGTTGCATCTGGATGCGATCGCCGCCGCACGGCGTCATCTTTTTTTCGAGAACCAGTATTTCACCTCAGGCATGATTGCCGATGCGCTGGCCGACCGCCTGGACGAGCCGGACGGGCCGGAAGTGATGGTGATCTCGCCGCAGACGCAAAGCGGCTGGCTGGAAGAGGCCACCATGGGCGTGCTGCGCGCGCGGGTACACCGGCGCCTGAAGGGGGCTGATCACTACGACCGTTATCGCATGTACTGCCCGCATCTGGCTGGCCTCGGCGACAAGTGCCTGAATGTGCACAGCAAGGTATTTGCGGTGGATGACGAACTGTTCTCCGTCGGCTCCGCCAATCTGTCCAGCCGCTCGATGGCGCTCGATACCGAATGCAACATCACCATCGAGGCGCGCGGCGACGAGCGGATTCGCGAGGCCATTGCGCACCTGCGCAACCGGCTGCTGGCCGAGCATCTCGGCAGCACGCGGCAAACGGTGGATGCGGAATTGCGCGCCAGCGGCAGCCTGCACCGGACCGCCGCCGCGCTGGGGCGGCCGGAACGCAAGTTGCAGGTGCTGGAGCCGAGCACCACGCCCGAGTTCGATGCGCTGATCCCGGAGCAGGCGTTGTTCGATCCGGAAAAGCCGATCGATCCCGATGAGCTGGTCGAACAGTTCGTGCCGAACGAAGCGCGCAAGCCGGTGCCGCGCCGCCTGATCGGCCTCGGCCTGCTCGCGATCGCACTGGCGCTGCT
>JAEZVM010000395.1 GCA_023420795.1 Pseudomonadota bacterium | reverse complement strand
GCACTCGGGAACAGCGATTTCACCCATGCGACTTCGTCGGTATTTTCCGCCACGTGCGTCTGCAGGAAGGTGTCGGGATAGGCTTGTGCCAGTTCTCCGGCCAGCCGCAATTGCTCGTCGGTCGAGGTCGGCGCGAAGCGCGGCGTGATCGCATACAGCTGGCGGCCGCGCTTGTGCCACTTCTTGATTAACGTCTCGCTGTCGCGCACGCCGCCCTCGGCGCTGTCGCGCAGGAATTCGGGGCAATGCCGGTCCATCAGCACCTTGCCAGCCACCATGCGCAGGTTGCGCTGCTCGCTTTCGGCGAAGAAGGCTTCGACCGATTCCGGATGCACGGTGCAGTACACCATTGCGGTGGTGGTGCCGCAGCGGGTCAGCTCATCAAGGAAGAAGCTTGCCACCTCGCGCGCATAGCCGGGATCGGCGAACTTGCGTTCGTTCGGGAAAGTGTAGGTCTCCAGCCATGGCAGCAGTCCCGGCGCCGGCGACGCGATCATGTCGGTCTGCGGATAGTGGATGTGCGTGTCGATGAAGCCGGGCACGATCAGCCTGCCGCGCCAGTCGTGTATCTGCGCATCGGGCGGCAGGCGGTCCTGCAATTGCGCGAAGTCGCCGGCTGCCGTCACATGCCCGTCCGCAACGATCAGCAGGCCGTCCTCATGCCATGCATGCGCGTGTTCGTTGAACGCGGGATCGTCAGTGAAATGCAGGATGCTTGCGCGGTAGGCTTGGCAACTGGAGGGTGTAGAAGACATGGATGCTTTCTGGTTCTGGCAGGCGCGTGATTTTAGACAAATTTCGAGGCTGGCGTGTTCGTGCAATTTCTGGGCGGATATCTGCACAAAGCCGAAATTAATCCAGATATAGGTAGGAGATCGTCTCCTTTACCTGTATAGTGGCCCGGCACTTATATCGAGCCGTAGCCACTGTGGCTTCTGTTCCGCCTCGTTAGACCCGCGGGCCTGCCCGTCTGGACCCATCGCTTACCTCTCCGATCTTCGTGCTTTCCGGGATCATCCCGGATCTTTCAGAAGCAGGCCGCTGCAGCAATCGAACACGCAGCATGCTGTCTGCAGTTCGCCTTCTGCCATTGCAGAATCCAATCTCTTTTATACCGGAGCCCATCATCGCCAAAGAAGAACTGATTGAAATGAACGGCCGCGTCGTCGAAGTACTTCCGGATTCCCGTTTCCGCGTCGATCTGGATAACGGCCATCAACTGGTTGCGTACACTTCCGGGAAGATGCGCAAGAACCATATCCGCATCCTCGCCGGGGACCAGGTATCGCTTGAACTGTCGCCGTACGACCTCAGCAAGGGGCGCATCACATTCCGGCATCTGGAAAAGCGCGGCCCGAGCGGCCCCGCCCCGCAGCGCCGACGTTACTGATCTTTGCATGGCGGTTCATGCAGTATCTGCCGTACGGTCCCAGTACGTCGGGCTGCCGCAATGTGCGAGATAGTAATCGACGAAGGCACGCACCTTCGGCGCGATGAAGCGGCTGGGCAGATAGACGAAATGGATGTGCCTGCCGAAGCTCCCGCGCGGCATGGTATGGCCGAGCAGCCTGCGTAGCCGCCCGGCCTGCAGATCCTGCCAGACGATGTAGGTCGGCAGCAGCGCGATGCCATGATCGCCGAGCACCACTTCGCGCAGCGCCTCGTTGTTGTTGACGCGAAAATCGCCATGGACCCGCACGCCGACCTCGCCGGATGCGGTATCGAAATGCCAGCGCCCGTCCGCCTGTGCCGTCGTGTACGACAAACAATTGTGCGCACCCAGCTCCTCGATGCTGGCCGGCTCGCCATGCGCGGCGAGATAGGCGGGCGTCGCGCACACCACCCAGCGGATCGGTGCGAGCGCGCGGGCAACCATGTTTTCGCCGGGTTCCTCGACAATGCGCACCGCGAGGTCGAAGCCGTCGTCGGCAAGATCGACCGGCCGGTCGGTCAGCGTGAATTCCACCTCCAGTTCCGGATAGCGTCGCATGAAGCCGACCAGCCCCGGCATCAGGTGCAGCCGCCCGAAGGCAGGCGGTGCCGCGACCCGCAGCCGTCCCTTCGGATAGCCCCGCAGTTCGCCGACCGCGCGCTGCGCTTCCTCGGCGTCGGCAATGATGCGCGCGCAATAGCCGTAAAATGCCTCGCCCGCCTCGGTCAGGCTCAAGCGCCGCGTGGTGCGGTTCAGCAGTTGCGTGCCGAGTTCGGTTTCGAGCCGGGCGACCTGCTTGCTGACCGCCGACTTGGTCGAGCCCAGCCGCCTTGCCGCTTCGGTGAAGCTGTGCGCTTCGACCACGCGTGCAAACACCACCATGTTGCTCAGCAATTCTATCTGCATATTGTGGCCTTTGAGGAAACAATCAGGTTCCAATGGAGTGGATTGTATTCCTGCTGGCGCAGAGTATATTGGAGCCTGTAACAAACAAGGATTTCGACATGAGCGCACGCGACAAGACTCTTCCGCTGGTATATTCCTGTTCCGGCTGTTCCAGCGCGGCGCAGATGGCCAATCATCTGGCGGTGCAGCTGGATAGGCGCGGCATTGCCGAGATGTCCTGCATCGCCGGTGTCGGCGGCAATGTGAAATCGCTGGTCAAGACTGCGCAATCAGGCCGCCCCATCCTCGCTCTGGACGGCTGCCCGCTGGAGTGCGTCAAGCACAGCCTGTCACAGCGCGGCGTCAAGCCGACGCGCCAGATCCTGCTGCATGAGCTTGGCGTGAAGAAGCGCTACGGCACGGATTTCGACTTGGCCGAGGCGGAGTCACTGTTCGGTGATATCGCCGATGCCGCGCGCGGATTGCGGACGGTGCCGCCTGCAAAGACGGAAGAATCGGCGAGCGCACCGGAAAGCTGTACGAACGGATGAAATTCTTCGCCTTCCCGGGATGAAAAACGACCCGGCGCGCTCCCGCAGAGTCAGCTTTCCTTCTTGATTAACCCGGCATATTCTGGGTGCTTCTGAATATATCCCGCGATGAACTCGCACATCGGAACCACCGTCCGGTTCTGTGCCCGCACATCCTCTAGCGCCTGCTGCGCGAGCGCTGAACCGTAACCTTTCCCCTCATTGCCGGACACCACTTCGGTATGCGTCATCCGTAGGCCATTGCCGGCTGGCTCATAGCTGACGAAGGCGACTACCTGTTCACCCTCCATCAGTTCATAGCGCTGCGCTTCGATATTGTTCCTGAGAGTTGTAGTGCCCATACAGTTTTTCCGTTGTTTATGTACCAATTTTTAGAATCATCGTGCTAAATAATGCTGTTGCTTTTAGTATTTCCATATGGCAAGTTTGTAAAAAGCACTATCGTTCGCATTTTTTGATGGGAACCTGAAGGGAGCGTTCCTTTGCACACACAATACTCCAAACCGGCCGGCTTGCCCGGATAGCTCGCTCAACCAGGAATACATGCAGGCCCCGCCTTCGAATCGCACAGCACCCAAGGCGGGAAGGGGAGAGACATGAACAAGCTGATCGCGCTCTGCGCGGATTTTTATTGGGAACTGGACACGCAATGCCGGTTCGTCCAGTTCCGCAGCACCGGAACAGATGCCGGCCTCAGCGCCGGCGCCATGCAGGAAGCGCTGGGAAAGGCGCCGTGGGATGTTTCCGGCCTGATCCCCAAATCGACTGGCTGGGCGCAGCTGCAGGACATCGTCGCCCGTCGCGCATCGTTTCAGGACATTGAATGGCACTGGACCGCCGACCCGGCAGCCGCATGCATGACAAGCGTGTGCGGCGAACCGGTTTTTGACGATTGCGGCCTGTTTGTCGGCTATCGCGGCCTCATGCGGGATATCACCGAAAAAAAGCGCCTTGAGGAACAGTACCGCCGGTTCCGTGTAGCGATGGATGCCTCCGGCGATCCGATTCTGCTGGTCGATCGGGAAGCGATGCGTTTCGTCGATATGAATGAAACGGCGGTCAAGGTGACCGGCTACACCCGCGACGAGCTGCTGGCAATGGGGCCGCAGGACCTGCTGCTGGCCGATCGCGCGGCGATCGAGCGCGAGTTTGACGAAGTGATCGCGGCCGGCTGCTGCGGTGCGGCGCATGAGGGCATCGGGCGCAACCGTAGCGGAGAGACCAAGCAGTTCGAGATGCAGCGGCGGGCGATCCGCTTCGACGATCGCTGGATCATCGTCAGCACATCGAGGGATATCACCAGCCGCAAGCAGGCAAAGAAGGTAGCCGTGCGCCTCGGGCAGATGTATGCGGCCATCAACGGTACGAACGAGGCAATACTGCGCGCGCGGACTCCCGAGGAGCTGTACCGGCAGGTATGTGAAGTCGCCGTGCGCGGCGGGACGATCGACAATGCGTCCATCCTGCTGCCGGACCCCGAATCGGATTGGGCGCGCATCGCGGCCGTGGCCGGCGAGGGGGTGGATACATTGCGTAGTGTGCGCATCTCGTTCTCGGAAGACAGGCCGGAAGGTCAGGGGCTGACCGGCACCGCCTTTCGCAGCCGGAAAGCCTGCGTCGTCCATGACATCGTCAGCGATCCTCGTACCCGCTTGTGGAGCGATGCGCATGGAAAGGAGCACACCGCCGCCGGCACTGCGATTCCGCTGGTCCGGAACGGCCAGTCGATCGGTGTGCTGTTGCTGTATTCCAGGGACAGGGAGGCATTTGACGAGGAAATTCTTCAGCTTCTGGAGCGCATGGCGCGCAACATCGTGTTCGCGCTGGACAACTTCGACCGCGAGGCCGAGCGCCGCGAGGCCGTCGATGCGCTGCGCGCGAGCGAGGAGAAATACCGCTCGATCCTGGAGAACATCGAAGAGGCTTACTACGAGGTCGATCTGAAGGGGACGCTTACGCTGTGCAACGAAGCGTTCGGCCGGATGTTCGGCTATACGCTGGACGAAATCACCGGCCTGAATTATTCCCAGTATCACCGGCCGGAAGCGGTGCCGCACGTCTTTGCCAGCTTCAATGAGGTGTACCGGACAGGAGCGACGAAAAAGGGCATCGAATGGGAGCTGCTGCACAAGAACGGCGGCGGAGTGCTGTGCGAAGGTTCGATCCACCTGGTGCGCGACGCAGGCGGGGAGCCGGTCGGCTTTCGCGGCATTATGCGCGACGTCACCGAGCGCCGGAAGATGGAAGTGGCGCTGCGCAAGAGCGAGGAACGACTGCGGCATCTTGCCAGCCATGACATGCTGACCGGCCTGCCCAACCGGATGATGTTCACCGAAATGCTCGGCCAGCAAGTGCAGCAGGCGCGCCGCTACGGCCGCCGGTTCGCGCTGATGTTCATCGACCTGGACCACTTCAAGGTTGTCAACGACAGCTTTGGCCATGCTGCCGGCGATCTGCTGCTGAAGGAAACCGCCCGCCGTTTGAGGGAGAGCGTGCGTGCGAGCGATTTCGTCGCCCGGCTGGCCGGCGATGAATTCGTCGTGATCGTGCAGGAGGTCGGCGATATGGAGCAGTTGCGGGCCATTGCCGAAAAAGTCGTCACATCGCTGCGTTGCCCGATGACGCTCGCGGGCAACGAGCATCGGGTCACTGCCAGCGTCGGCATCTGCGTGTTTCCCGATGACGGTGGTGATGAAGAAGCGCTGCTGCGACATGCCGATGCGGCGATGTACCAGGTCAAGCACGGGACAAAGGACAGCTTCAAGTTCTACCTGCAGGGTAACTGACGCAAGCAGCGTCCGCTGTTCCACGGCATGAAAGCGGTGCTTCGTGGATAATCCGGCGCATGCCATCTTCCCCTTCCTCCATCCATTCCGGGGCGCCGCTTGCCGGCGGCACAGTCGTGCTGCTGACGGCGCTCTACTGCGCGCAGGGACTACCGTCGGGCCTGATCGCGCACGCGCTGCCGGTACTGATGCGCCAGCACGGCGTCGATCTGCAACTGATCGGCTTGCTCAAGCTGCTGGCTCTGCCGTGGATACTCAAGGTGTTGTGGGCGCCATGGGTGGACCGGATCGCTTCCTCCCGGTTGGGCCATCACCGCGGATGGATACTGCCGCTCCAGGCTTGCGTACTGATGATGCTGATCGTGATCGCCTGCCTGCCGCCCGGAGCCCTGTTCGGGCCTTACCTACCGGTCCTGCTCGGCCTCTTGCTTCTGCTGAATCTTGCCGCCGCCACGCAGGACATTGCGACCGACGGTTTCGCGGTGAAACTGCTGCCCGAATGCTGGCGCGGCCTCGGCAACAGCCTGCAGGTCGGCGGCTACAAGATCGGGATGATCGTTTCCGGCAGCCTGCTGTTGCTGGTGATCGAGCCCTGGGGATGGACAAATGCGATCGGCTTCGTCGCCGCACTGGTCGCGTTGACAGCCGTGCCGGTGCTGCTTTTTCCCGAGCAGCGTCGCCTGCCGCGCGCTCCGGCGCTGGCGGAACAAGCCGGGCCGCATTTGTTGTGGCGACACTATCGCGGTTTTTTGTCGCAGCCCGGGATGGGCGCATGGCTGCTGGTGGTGCTGAGTTTCAAGATCGGCGATGCGCTCGGTTCGCCGATGATCAAGCCCATGCTGGTGGACCTCGGATGGAATTCGTCCGCCGTAGGCCGGCTCACGCTCGTGAGCAGCGCGGCCGGCATCGGCGGCGCACTGCTGGGCGGATTCGTCTATGCGCGGCTGGGTGCGTTGCGCTCATTGCTGTTGTTCGGCCTGCTGCAGGCATTGGGCATCGCGGCGATGGCAGTGCTTGTGCGCTTCGGCGGCGATGCTGTTCTTGTCTATGGCATCGCGCTGTTCGAGCAGGCTGCCGACGGCATGTCCACCGTTGCACTGTTCGCGATGATGATGAACCAGTGCCGCGCCGAGCATGAGGGCGCGGATTTCACGCTGCAGGCCTGCGCGCAGGTGGTGCTTGCAGGCCTTGTCGGCTCGTTGAGCGGCGTGGCGGCGAAATGGCTCGGATATGACGGACATTTCCTGCTGTCGGGGCTGCTGGGCGCGCTGGCGCTGTGGGTGGTCGCGCGTTATTTCGCAAGGGGTAGACTGGCTGTGCAGTGATCGAAGCGAGTGCTGTTTTATGAGTCAGCGTTCGGTACAGCGTTGTAATGTTGTTGCTCCTTGCCACTTATCACTAAATAAGTTGCTGCATAAAGTCGACACGGACGCGCGCTACGCACATTAGAGCGGTTGATTGGTTTTTTTTGCGTGAAAGTAAATTTCTGGCATTAATCTGGAACCCACTAAAGCGAATGGACTGCTAGATATCTTGTCTATTCGGAAAAAGGCGCTGAGTTCGTTTTTGAAATGGCGAAAATCAAATCCCATATGCTCGAAATGAAATCTGAATCCAGGCGTAATTTCAGAGATTGGGCGATTTCTTGGCGGACGACCAAAAAACGAGAGTACAACATTTTTCATGTTTGCATCGAACGCACCATAGCGGCGTACCATTCGGAATACGCCTTTATATAGTGCAGGTATTCCGACTTCAATTGGAACTCCGATGATAATTATCCCCCCTGGCTTTAGTAAGTCATGAATTGTTTGGAGGGCGGCGAAGGTCTCTTCGGGAGGGAGGTGTTCAAAGACTTCCAGGCAGAATATCAAATCGAACGTTCGAGGTGGAATGCTCTGTATATC
>JAEZVM010000375.1 GCA_023420795.1 Pseudomonadota bacterium | reverse complement strand
ACGAAGGTCACCACGCACATCATCATGGCGGTCAGGCTGTCGACCTGGAAGCCGATTTCCAGCTTGAGCCCCATCACCGTCATCCAGTTATAGATGGTGCCGTTGAACGTGGCGCCATCCATCACTGCCAGCAGCGTCTGGAATGAAATGATGAAAGCAATCAGCACGCCGAGAATCGTCACGCTATGCGTTGCCGTACGGCCGACCTTGTTGCCGAAAAACTTGGTTCCAAACAGTCCCGCAATCGCGGAACCGACCAGAGGTGCCAACGGCACAGCCAATAGAACGTTAGGGTTGAGTTGCCCCGCCATGATGAAACCTTATCGTTATTGTTGCGGTTAACCTTTGAGACTATCCAGATCTTCGACGTTGATGGTGTCCAGATTACGGAACAGCAGCACCAGAATCGCAAGACCAATCGCAGCCTCCGCGGCAGCCACGGTAAGGATGAAGAAAACGAATATCTGCCCCGCCGCATCGCCCAGGTAGTGCGAGAAGGCGACAAAGTTTGTGTTAACCGCCAACAGCATCAGCTCGATCGCCATCAGGAGAACAATGACATTTTTCCGATTGAGGAAAATACCGACGATCGAGATCGCAAACAGGATTGCGCCAAGGACCAGATAATGTGCGAGTGACATAGCCATGGTGCTTCTCCTTATTGTTTTTCTGCGTTGACCGCAGCGGACTGCACACCATTTGCGCGCTCCGACTCGGCTTTCATGCTCAGGATGCGCAGGCGGTCGTTGCGCTTGACCTTCACGGCATCCGCAGGATTGAAGTACTTGGTGTCCTTGCGACGGCGCAGTGTCAAAGCTACAGCAGCGACGATTGCAAGCAGCAGAATGACTGCGGCGATTTCAAACGCGTAGATGTACTGCGTGTAAATCAGCTTGCCGAGCTCCTTGGTGTTGCCGATTGTCGCTGCAGCTTCGGGTGCTTGCGGATCAAGCGAGAAACCATGCAGCAGCACCGCCGCCATTTCAAGAACAATCACGACGCCGATCGTTGCTGCAAGGGGAAGATAACCCCAGAAGCCCTCGCGCAGCTTGTCCATATTGATATCCAACATCATCACGACGAACAGGAACAGCACCATCACTGCGCCGACATATACGAGCACCAGCACAATCGCGAGAAACTCTGCTTTAAGTAACAGCCACAATGCCGCCGCCGAGAAAAAAGACAGAACCAGAAACAGCGCGGCGTGAACCGGATTGCGATCGGTGACGACACGGGCCGCAGCTAACACCAGGATCGCCGCGAACGCGTAGAACAAGAAAGTTTTAAATTCCATAATGGACCAAGAAAGTCAGCCACGCAGGCAACATCAAGCAGAATCAACGATATGCGGCATCAGCCGCGCGCGCCGCAGCAATATCCTTCTCATAGCGGTCGCCGACGGCCAGCAGCATCTCCTTCGTCATGTAGAGATCGCCACGCTTTTCGCCGTGATACTCGAGAATATTGGTTTCGACGATCGAATCGACCGGGCAGGACTCTTCGCAGAATCCGCAGAAAATGCATTTGGTGAGGTCGATATCGTAGCGGGTGGTACGGCGCGTGCCGTCCGCGCGCTCAGCCGATTCGATCGTGATTGCCATGGCCGGGCAAACCGCTTCACAGAGTTTGCATGCGATGCAACGCTCTTCTCCGTTCGGATAGCGCCTTAACGCATGCAGTCCGCGGAAGCGATGCGATAACGGCGTCTTCTCTTCCGGGAACTGTACCGTGATTTTGCGTGCGAACATGTAGCGTCCAGTCAGGGCCAGTCCCTTGACCAGCTCTCGGAGCATCAGGCTGCCGAAAAAATCTTTAATGGCTTCCATCTTGATCAGCCTCTACCCTATTCTTTACTTCCAAATATTCCACGGGGACTGCATCCAGGCAGCCACGATAACCAAGTAGGCCAGCGTCAACGGGATGAATACCTTCCAGCCTAGGCGCATAATCTGGTCATAGCGGTAACGCGGGAACGATGCACGTGCCCAGATGAACATCGAAACCACGATGAAGGTCTTGATGCCCAGCCAGATCCAGCCCGGAATCCAGTCGAGGAAAGCAACCGGCGATGCCCAGCCTCCCAGGAACATCAGCGAAGCCAGCATCGAGATCAGGATCATGTTCGCGTATTCGGCAAGGAAGAACATCGCGAACGACATGCCGGAATACTCAACCATGTGACCGGCAACGATCTCGGACTCGCCTTCCACCACGTCAAACGGATGACGATTGGTTTCCGCAATACCCGAAATCACATAAATGACGAAGATCGGCAGTAACGGCAGCCAGTTCCAGGACAGGAACGACAAGCCATTCTCCGCGAAGTAGCCCGTGCTCTGCGCCATTACGATATCGGTGAAGTTCAGGCTTCCCGACACCATCAGCACGATTACCAGTGCAAAACCCATCGCGATTTCGTACGACACCATCTGCGCCGACGCACGCATCGCGCCGAGGAAGGCGTACTTCGAGTTGGAAGCCCAGCCTGCAATGATCACGCCGTACACTTCCATCGATGTAATGGCCATCACGAACAGCAATCCGGCATTGACGTTGGCAAGCACTGTCTCGGGGCCAAAGGGAATGACAGCCCATGCTGCAAGCGCCGGCATGATGGTCATGATGGGCGCAATCACGAACAAGGCCTTGTTTGCGCGCGCCGGAACGACGATTTCCTTCAGAAGAAGCTTCAGTGCATCAGCGATCGGCTGCAGCAAGCCGGCTGGGCCTACGCGATTCGGGCCGAGACGGATATGCATCCAGCCGATCATCTTGCGCTCCCACAGAGTGAGATAGGCAACGCAGCCCATCAGCGGCAGCACAACGACAACGATCTTGACCAGTGTCCAGATCAACGGCCACGTGGCACCGAACCAGTCCTGTCCGGTCGCGTTGATGGTCATGAACATTTGATCCATTACGCTTTCTCCACAGTGATTGCACCGAACATGGCACCCAGACCGACGGTCGTTGCATGAGCGGCTGAGACACGTACCACGTTCTCCGGCAGCTTGGCATCGATAGCAGCGGCGAGCAATGCCACGCCTTGTCCCTGCGTAATCCTTATCTGCGCTCCATCAGTGACACCGAGTTTCTCAGCAAGAAGCGCTGACAACCATGCCTTCGGCGCCTTCGCATCGGCGGTTTCCTGGAGCGACTCTGCACGGCGCACGATCGGATCAGTGAAGTAAATCGGCACATCCGCCAGACGTTCTGGTTGAGCGGAGGCTGCAGGTTTTGCAGCCTGCGGCGCGATATTCACGATATTGTTTAGGCGCGCTTTCAGATCGGCTTCCTCAGCGACCTTCGTGCCAAGCAATTCAGCACGGATCTCTTCCGAAGTCTCGTAATCGAAACCGGACAGTTCCAGCAGGTTGCCCAACACGCGCAACACTTTCCATGCCGGGCGGGTCTCGCCCAGCGGCTTCACTGTGCCATTGAAACCTTGTGCACGGCCTTCGCAGTTAACAAAGGTGCCCGCAGTTTCTGAGAACGGAGCAATCGGCAACAGCACATCAGCGTATTCCGCGCCATGCTTGTACGGCGACAGCGCAACCACCATATCTGCCTTGTCGAGCGCAGCGCGCGCCATCTGCGGATCGTAACTGTCGTACTCCGGCTCCGCGTGCAACAGCACGTAAGCCTTACGCGGTTGTGCGAATGCCTGCAGTGCATTGGCGCCTTCGCCTGGAACCGCGTTTGCGATATAGCCGCCGACGGTGTTTGCTGCTTCGGTCAGATATCCGAACTTGGCATCCGTATTCTGTGCGATCCACTGCGCAGCTGCGTGCAATTGCGACGCCTGCGGGTGCTGTGCGGCTGCATTGCCGAGAACGACCGCCTTGCTTTCGCCCGACAAGAGACTTGCTGCAATACCTTTAGCTACTTCGCCCGGTTCGATATTGCCGTAGCCCTCAGGAGCAGCGATTCCCTTGGCTTGAGCAATCGCGACGATCACCTCGCTCAACCCGGACAGCCAATCGGACGGCGCCTTGATCATTCTGTTCGCAAGCGGCATCAGCAGATCATCATCGGCCGCATGCAGAATGCTCACTTTGGTGCCGCGCTTGGCAGCATGGCGCAGGCGGGCCGCGAGCAGCGGGTGATCCTTGCGCAGGAACGATCCGATGACGAAAGCACGGTTCACCTGACCGAACTCTTCGATCGACATGCCAAGCCAGGGAACGAGCTTGCCGTCCAGCGCGAAATCGGATTGGCGCAGGCGGAAATCGACATTATCGGATCCCAAGCCGCGCATCAGTTTCTGCAGGAGCGAAAGCTCTTCCAGTGTGGAATATGGTGCTGCCAGAGCGGCAATCGCGTCGGCGCCGTGCTCCTGGCGGATATTGCTCAATCCGTGAGCGACATACTCCAGCGCCGTCTGCCAATCAGTTTCCAACCACTTGCCATCCTGCTTGATCATCGGAACAGTCAGGCGCTCCGGGCTGTTCAACCCTTCGTAGGCGAAACGGTCCTTGTCGGAGAGCCAGCATTCATTCACTTCCTCGTTTTCGAGAGGCAGAACGCGCATGACCTTGCCGCCCTTGACCTGCACGATCAGGTTTGCGCCAAGACCGTCATGCGGGCTAACTGAACGGCGGCGCGACAATTCCCAGGTACGCGCGCTGTAGCGGAACGGCTTGGACGTCAGCGCACCTACAGGGCACAGATCGATCATGTTGCCGGACAACTCGGAATCGACGGTCTTGCCAACGAAGGACGTGATCTCAGAATGCTCGCCGCGATTGAGCATGCCGAATTCCATTACACCGGCGATTTCCTGGCCGAAGCGAACACAGCGCGTGCAGTGAATGCAGCGCGCCATTTCACGCATCGAAATCAGCGGACCGGCATCTTTCGGAGTGACGACGCGTTTCTCTTCTTCATAGCGCGATGCCGACGGCCCATATCCAACGGCCAGGTCCTGCAACTGGCATTCGCCGCCCTGATCGCAAATCGGGCAATCAAGCGGGTGGTTAATCAGCAGGAATTCCATGACGCTCTTTTGCGCCTTGATCGCCTTTTCGCTACCGGTGCGAACGATCATGCCGTTGGTAACCGGCGTCGCACATGCAGGCAGCGGCTTCGGTGCCTTTTCGACTTCGACCAGACACATGCGGCAGTTGGCCGCGATGGACAGCTTCTTGTGATAGCAAAAATGCGGGATGTAAGTGCCAAGCTTGTTGGCAGCTTCCATCACCATGCTGCCTTCTTGCACCTCAACTTTTTTGCCGTCAATTTCGATTTCAACCATGGCTCTGCTTTATGCCGTAGGGTGCGTGGTACGCACCGGTTTTGTTAAACGTAAGCGGGAACGATGCAGCGCTTATGCTCGATGTGATATGCAAACTCTTCGCGGAAATTCTTCACGAATGCACGAACCGGCATCGCCGCTGCGTCACCCAGTGCGCAAATCGTGCGTCCCTGGATGTTGTCTGCGATCGTGTTGAGCATGTCGAGATCATCGGCACGACCCTGGCCATGCTCGATGCGATGCACCATGCGATACATCCATCCGGTGCCTTCACGACACGGGGTGCACTGACCGCAGGATTCCTCGAAATAGAAATACGACAGGCGCAGCAATGACTTCACCATGCAGCGGGTTTCGTTCATCACGATCACCGCGCCCGAGCCAAGCATCGAGCCAGCTTTCGCGATCGAGTCGTAATCCAGGTCGGTGTTCATCATGACTTCGCCGGTCAACACCGGTGCCGACGAACCGCCAGGAATCACGGCCTTGATCTTCTTGCCGTCACGCATGCCGCCTGCAAGTTCGAGCAGCTTCGCAAAAGGCGTCCCGAGTGGAAGTTCATAATTGCCCGGGCGTGCCACGTCTCCGGAGATCGAGAAGATCTTGGTGCCGCCATTGTTCGGCTTGCCCAGTGCCGCATAAGCTTCACCGCCCATGCGCATGATGAAAGGCACCGCAGCAAAGGTTTCCGTGTTGTTGATTGTGGTCGGCTTCCCATACAGACCGAAACTTGCCGGGAAAGGCGGCTTGAAGCGCGGCTGCCCTTTCTTGCCCTCGAGGGACTCGAGCAGCGCGGTCTCTTCGCCGCAGATATAGGCACCGTAACCATGGAAAGCGTTCAACTGGAAGCTAAAATCGGTACCCATGATGTTGTTGCCGAGGAAGCCGGCCGCACGCGCTTCTTCCAATGCCTCTTCGAAGCGCTCATAGGCCGACCAGATCTCGCCGTGGATATAGTTATATCCCTGCGTAATACCCATCGCGTAGGCGCCGATGGTCATGCCTTCGATCAGTGCATGCGGGTTGTAGCGAATGATGTCGCGATCCTTGAATGTGCCCGGCTCCCCTTCGTCCGTATTACAGACAAGGTACTTCTGCCCCGGGAACTGGCGCGGCATGAAGCTCCACTTCAGGCCGGTCGGGAAGCCTGCGCCGCCGCGACCGCGCAGCGATGATGTCTTCAGCTCTGCGATCACCTGCTCAGGCGGAATTTTTTCGGTCAGAATGCGCTTCAATGCTTCATAGCCGCCGCGCTTGACGTAATCTGCGAGATGCCAGTTATTGCCATCAAGGCCCGCGAGAATCAGCGGGTTGATATGGCGATCGTGAAGGCAGGTCATTTCTTCAATTCCTCCACCAGCGCGTCGATCTTCTCGTTCGACATGTGGCTGCACATGCGCTTGTTATTCACCAGCATGACGGGTGCATCGCCGCAGGTACCCATGCATTCGCCTTCAACCAGAGTGAACTGCCCGTCCGCAGTCGTTTCCTTGTAATCGATGCCGAGTTTCTGCTTCAGATAATGGGCAGCACGCTCGCCGCCGGACAAGACGCACGGCAGGTTGGTACATACCGTAATCTTGTGCTTGCCGACCGGCTTGGTGTTATACATGTTGTAGAACGTCGCGACTTCCTGCACGGCGATTGCCGCCATGCCGATATAGTCGGCAATGTCCTGCATGACTTCCGGCGAAAGCCAGCCCTTTTCATCCTGTGCTATGGCCAATGCGGCCATCACAGCGGACTGTCTTTGATCTGCGGGGAATTTCGCGAGTTCGCGATCGATTTTTTTGTACGCTTCTTGACTTAACAGCATGTTGTCAGCCATCCGTGCGCGATGCTCTGCGCGGGTTATCGGTCAATCTCACCAAACACAATGTCTTGCGTGCCGATGATCGTCACTGCATCGGCGATCATATGGCCCTTCGCCATCTCATCGAGCCCCTGCAGGTGTGCGAAGCCAGGAGCACGAATCTTCATCCGGTAAGGCTTATTAGCACCATCCGAAATCAGATAGATGCCGAATTCGCCCTTCGGATGCTCGATACCTACGTAAGCTTCGCCTTCCGGCACATGGAAACCTTCTGAGAAGAGCTTGAAGTGATGAATCAGCTCTTCCATATTGGATTTCATATTCACGCGCGACGGCGGCGCCACTTTGTGGTTATCCGTCATCACGGGACCCGGATTATTGCGCAGCCATTCAATACATTGCTTGATGATGCGATTGGACTGGCGCATTTCCTCGACGCGCACCAGATAGCGGTCATAGCAATCACCATTGACGCCAACGGGAATATCGAAATCGAGCAGATCGTACACCTCATACGGCTGCTTCTTGCGCAGATCCCAGGCAACGCCCGAGCCGCGCAGCATCGGGCCGGTAAAGCCCATCGCCATCGCACGCTCCGGCGAGACGACGCCGATTCCGACCAGGCGCTGCTTCCAGATACGGTTATCGGTCAGCAGCGTTTCATACTCATCGACATAGCCGGGGAAGCGATTGGTGAAATCCTCAATGAAATCGAGCAGCGAACCCTGGCGGTTTTCGTTCAACTGCCTGATCGCCTTCTCGTTGCGGATTGCGGATGCCTTGTACTGCGGCATCGTGTCTGGCAGATCGCGATAGACGCCTCCGGGACGATAATACGCCGCATGCATGCGCGCACCGGATACCGCCTCATAGCAATCCATCAGATCTTCGCGCTCGCGGAATGCATACAGGAAGACCGCCATCGCACCGACGTCGAGACCATGTGCACCGATCCACAACAGATGGTTCAGGATACGGGTAATCTCGTCGAACATCACGCGAATGTATTGCGCGCGCAGCGGCACTTCGATGCCGAGCAATTTCTCGATTGCCAGCACGTAGCCGTGCTCATTGCACATCATCGACACATAGTCGAGACGATCCATGTAAGGCACGGATTGCAGGAAGGTTTTCTGCTCCGCCAGCTTTTCGGTCGCGCGGTGCAGCAGCCCGATATGCGGATCGGCGCGCTGAATGACTTCGCCGTCCAACTCCAGCACGAGACGCAACACGCCATGCGCTGCCGGGTGCTGTGGACCAAAGTTCAGAGTGTAATTCTTGATCTCAGCCATTATTTCATCCCGTATTTTTCTTCGCGAATCACGCGCGGAGTGATTTCACGCGGCTCAATCGTCACGGGTTGGTAAATTACGCGTTTCTGCTCCGGGTCATAACGCATCTCGACATAGCCGGAAACAGGGAAATCCTTGCGGAACGGGTGGCCAATGAAACCGTAATCGGTGAGGATGCGGCGCAGGTCGTTATGGCCTTCAAACAGGATGCCAAAGAAGTCGAACGCCTCACGCTCGTACCAATTGGCCGAGGCCCAAATTTCGGTAACCGAGGCAACCACAGGCAGCTCATCGTCAGGCGCAAATACGCGCACACGCAGACGCCAGTTATGCGCCACCGACAGCAAATGGGAAACCACGGCAAAACGCGACCCATCCCAAACGCCATCGCCGTAAGTCGAATAATCAACGCCACAGAGATCAATCAACTCTTCGAAGCGCAAGTCAGCATGATCACGCAGCACACGCATCGCCGCAAGATAATCGGATGCACCGACAACTACCGTCACCTCACCCAATGCGACGGTCAGGCTCCGAATCTGATCGCCCAACGCATTACGCAGGGCGGCTTCGAGGATTTCAATTTTTGTCGTCATATCTCTAAACTAACCGGCCGCACTAGCGCGCAATCGTATTGGTTCGCTTGATCTTGTTCTGCAATTGCAAAATACCGTAGAGCAGAGCCTCTGCCGTCGGCGGACAACCAGGCACATACACATCGACCGGAACAATCCGATCGCAGCCACGCACCACCGAATAGGAATAGTGGTAATAGCCACCGCCATTCGCGCAGGTACCCATCGAAATCACCCAGCGCGGCTCAGCCATCTGGTCATACACCTTGCGCAAGGCCGGCGCCATCTTGTTGCACAGCGTTCCTGCAACGATCATCACGTCCGACTGACGCGGAGACGGGCGAAACACGACACCGAAGCGATCGAGGTCATAACGCGACGCACCAGCATGCATCATCTCGACTGCACAGCACGCCAACCCGAAGGTCATCGGCCACATCGACCCGGTGCGCGTCCAGTTGATCAGCTTGTCCGCTGTCGTCGTGATGAAGCCTTCGTTCAGTACACCTTCAATTGACATGACTCACTCCCAATCCAGAGCGCCCTTCTTCCAGATGTACCAGAACCCAACAACGAATTCGGCGATAAACACCATCATCGTCACGAAGCCCGGCCATCCGAGGTCGCGCATTGCAACGCCCCACGGGAAGAAAAATGCCGTTTCCAGATCGAACAAAATAAACAGGATCGCAACTAGGTAGTAGCGCACATCAAACTTCATGCGCGCGTCTTCGAATGCCTCGAAGCCGCATTCATAGGGAGAAAGCTTTTCAGCATCCGGCCTGTACGGTGCCAGAACGCGGCCCAGCACTTGCGGGACGATGCCGACAGCAATGCCGACGAGAATAAAAAGAAGGACAGGGAAGTAGTTTTCGAGGTTCACGATGTGGGCCGGATGTTGGTTAGTTGAATGATTTGCAAATCAAACCAAGATTCCTCGATAAAAAGCCAGCTCGGGAACACCCTTGCTGGCCTTATTCTTGTTGGTGCCGACGGCGAGACTCGAACTCGCACAGCTTTCGCTACTACCCCCTCAAGATAGCGTGTCTACCAATTTCACCACGTCGGCTTAAAGACTGCTATTTTACCCTGCCTGACTAGTTTGTTCAATGCACAATTGCTTCAGATCAAGAGGATCTTCAATTATTTTGGTATTTGATTTGCCTGCCCAGTTGCATCAGCAGGAGCCACGCCCGATGGAGCAGGAGCACTTGGAGTAGCAGGTGCTTCAGTGACCGGAGCAGTAGATGCTGGAGCCGCTGGCAGATTTTCCATCACCCCACCAGTGCCGGAACGCTTGTTACCCACGAATGCGAGCGCCAACGTCGCACTGAAGAAAATGGCAGCAGCGATCCCAGTTGACTTCGACAGAAAGTTGGAGGAACCGGTTGCACCAAAAAGACTTCCAGACGCGCCCGAACCAAAAGCAGCCCCCATGTCCGCGCCTTTTCCGTGCTGAAGCAAAACGAGGCCGATAATTGCCAAGGCGGACAACACCTGAACTACAACGATGAAAGTAAAAAAAGCGCTCATTAAAGAGTTTCCAATTCAAGATTTATCTTTGACCGCACACTCATGCAGCGCGGATAATTGCCAAAAAATCTGCCGCCTTAAGCGACGCCCCGCCGATAAGACCACCATCAATATCAGTCATTGACAGCAAATCTTTTGCATTATCCGGCTTCATGCTGCCACCATAGAGGATTTGAACCGTTTCCGCTGCCGCAGGGCTCTTTGCAGCCAAACGGGAACGCAACATGGCGTGCACATCTTGCGCCATCTGCGGAGTTGCAGTCTTGCCGGTACCGATTGCCCATACAGGCTCATATGCAATCACGATCTTCGCGACATCGACTACATCAATTGCAGACAGCACCGCATCGATCTGTCGCCCGACGACAGCATCGGTCTGTCCTGATTCACGCTCTTCCAACGACTCCCCAACGCACACGATTGGCGTAATTCCCGATTTGAGCGCACGAAGAGTTTTTCTCGCCACCACCTCGTCGCTTTCGCCATGATAGGAGCGGCGCTCAGAGTGACCGACAATCGCGTAAGAACAGCCGAACTCACTCAGCATCGCACCAGAGACCTCGCCGGTATAAGCACCGGACTCGTGCTCTGAAATATCCTGCGCCCCCCACGCAATGAGACCACCATTCAGGATTTCCTGGCATTGAACCAGATACGGGGCAGGCGCGCAGACCGCCACTGAACATGCGGGCCGTCCGAGCTCAGCTTTGATTCCGTTTAACAAAGCGGCATTGGCGACCAGGCTGCCGTTCATTTTCCAGTTACCAGCAATAAGTTTGCGACGCATATGAGCCTAAAATTTCAATAACTTTTAATTTTAGCGCGCCGCAATATGCGTGGTCAAACGCAAAGGCGAGAATTGGACTATCCCATCAGCCCTGGCGTTCCATTCAGGCCGCAAAAAATCAGTCGATAATGATTAAGTTATCTCGAGAACGATTTTCCCGATGTGCGTGCTCGACTCCATTAGCACATGCGCATCAGAGGCATGCTCAAGGGGGAAAACCTTATGGATAACCGGTTTGATCTTGCCCGTCTCAATCAAAGGCCAGACACGCGTTTGCAACCTCTCCGCGATCGCCGACTTGAAATCAATCGAGCGCGGCCTCAGTGTGGAGCCGGTAATCGTCAAGCGCCTACGCAACACCTGTCCCAGATCGACTGTCGCCTTCGCCCCGCCCAGCAAAGCGATCAGTGCGATGCGCCCGTCATCAGCCAGGCAGTCAATCTCACGCGGCACATAACTGCCGCCCACCATATCGAGAATGACATCGACACCCGTGCCGCCGGTTTCGCGCTTGATCACCTCGACAAAATCCTCGGTCTTGTAGTTGATGCCTCGCGCAGCACCCAGATCTTCGCAGGCTCTGCATTTCTCATCGGTGCCAGCCGTGGCGAATACACGATGCCCCATCGCGGTCGCCATCTGGATCGCTGTTACTCCGATACCGGATGTGCCCCCCTGTACCAGCAGGTTTTCTCCATCCGCAAGACGCGCACGATCGAATACATTGCTCCAGACTGTAAAACAGGTTTCGGGCAATGAAGCCGCCTCAACCAGGCTCAGCCCATTCGGCACCCGCAGGCACTGCCGTGCGGGCGCAGCACAGTATTCGGCATAACCGCCCCCTTGGACCAATGCGCAAACGAAGTCCCCTTTTTTGAACTCAACACCGGAAAGATCGCCACCAACGATTTCACCGGCGACCTCAAGCCCAAGTACGTCCGATGCCCCCGGCGGCACTGGGTAACGCCCCATGCGTTGCAACACGTCCGGCCGATTAATGCCTGCAGCATGCACTTTGATGAGCACTTCTCCGGCTTTTAACTGAGGAACGGGCCGGTCGCAGACCTTCAATACATCCGGGGCCCCTGGCGCAACAATCTCTATTGCTTTCATCACAATTCACCTGTTTCAAATGCCTTTTGATAACTATGGATGCAGCGCAATCCACTCCGGAAGACATACTTGTTGTTACTTTTGTTATCCATTGTTACAAAGCAGCCGGAACTATTTGCCTATCTGCATTTCCAAGTGGCAACGCTCTTATGACAGGCGAATATTATGGCCCATGCAATCACCTCACAACCGATAGAGAAGCATGCGAACACAGAGTTGCGTCTCTGGGCGTTTAACCAAATTCTTAATCTCGCGCTTGAAGGCGCCCAATCAGGAAGCGACGCCGCCGGCCTGCGCGCGCGCGACTTGTCCCCATACCAGCTTAAACAGACCGCAGCGAGGCCTCCACTCGGCGGCACCGCGGCTGGCGAGGCTGATCGCATAGCGGTTAAAAAGCCTCACCTTAAGAATCACGAACATGATTCGCACCGAAAAGCCATGGAGATCGAGCTTGCGGCTCGCGAAAGCATCGATAGTTCAATTTTGACGGCTGCTCCGGACTCCATCATTTCGATCGACCAACACGGGGAAATTTTCAGTTTCAATCAGACGGCGGAACTGACATTCGGCTATCGGCACGACGATGCCCTCGGCGCCAAGTTCATTGAACTCCTTATTGCCCCGGATTGGCGCGAGACATTGGAGCGAGATTTAACTCGCTTCTTTGCAGGCGACGAATGTGCGACGCTCGGTCGTCGCATGGAGTTGATGGCCTTGCGTGCCAATGGAGCGACCTTCGCCGCCGAACTGACTATCGTCCCGCTATATCTGCATAGCGGACCGGCGTTGAGCGCATTTATCCGAGACATCTCGGAAAGAAAACGAACCGAAGCACTCCAGCTTGGGCAAAACCGCATCCTGAGCCTGATTGCCACGGGCACTCCGCTTCACGAGGTTTTGCTTGAAATCGCGTACTTCGCCGAAGCACATACCGATGGAGGAGCATGCTCGATTCTACGGCTTGATGTCGAGGGGCGTGCGCCCTCCAGCAGAGTCACTCCGAGCCGGAATCATTCACGCATTTCGCCAATCGGCGAATTAAAGTCCGCTCCGGACGGCAACCACTACGATCCTTCATGCACTGAAGCGCATGAACCGGCACTACGACATGAATGCAAAACCTGCATGTCATGGCCCATCTTCAGCAAGGCCAAAAAAATTCTTGGAGCGTTCGAGCTTTACTTCCGCGATGCAGTGCAGCCCAAGTCAAACGCTGATGCTTTAGCCGAAATCTGCACCAGCCTTGCTGGCATTGCGATCGAAAACCATGCCTCCGAAGAACGGATCCGGTATCTCGCCCACTATGACGGACTAACTTCCCTGCCGAATCGCTTTCTGTTCAACGAGCATCTGGATCGCGCACTGCATCACGGCCAGCGCTCCGGCTGCAAGTTCGCCGTTCTCTTCATCGATCTCGACAAGTTCAAGGAAATCAATGACACGCTCGGCCACGATGCGGGGGACTTGGTATTGCGCGAGATTGCGACTCGGATGCGCAACTGCCTTCGCCATACCGACACGATCGCCCGCATGGGCGGTGACGAGTTCTATGTTCTTGTCGAAGACCTGATTGACAGCCGCCATGCCGCCGATATCGCGCAGAAGCTCCTCGATGAAGCGGCACGTCCCGTATCCATCGATGGGAAGGAGCACTGCCTGAGCGCGAGCATCGGCATCAGCATCTATCCCGACGATGGAGAAAGTGGCCACGCCTTGCTGCAAAAAGCCGACAGCGCGATGTATCGCGCCAAGGATGCCGGCAAGGACGGCTATCGATTTTTCTCCGCCTCCAACAGCCACGATGAGCCTGCGGTATCGCCATCCAAGCGCTTATCTCTGCCGGAACGCCTTGCGGAAGAATCCGCAGGATGAAGCGATCTGCGTTGCCTCGCATGAATCTGAGGTAAATATCCCACTCAACAACAAAACCGCCCGCGCTTCCGCTACGGGCGGTTTTGTTGTTTTGGCTGGACGGCTTACTGCTGCTGAGTAGCAGCAGCCTCTTCAGCCGCAGCCTTCATCGACAGCTTGAGACGACCGCGATCATCGGTTTCCAGCACCTTCACGCGGACCTGCTGACCTTCCTTCAGATAGTCGGCCACGGCATTGACACGCTCGTTAGCGATCTGGCTGATGTGCAGCAAGCCATCCTTGCCGGGCATGACCTGCACGATCGCGCCGAAATCCAGCAGCTTCAATACCGTGCCGTCATAGGTCTTGCCGACCTCGACCGAAGCAGTCAGCTCCTCGATGCGGCGCTTTGCTTCCTGACCGGCTGCGGCATCAACCGAAGCGATAGTCACCACGCCTTCGTCGCTGATATCGATCTGCGTGCCAGTCTCCTCGGTCAGCGCACGAATCACCGCACCGCCCTTGCCGATCACGTCGCGGATCTTTTCAGGATTGATCTTGATGGTAATCAGGCGCGGCGCAAAATCCGACAACTCGGTCCGACCTTGAGGCATCGCTTCCTGCATCTTCGCAAGGATGTGCATGCGGCCTTCCTGAGCCTGCGCCAGCGCGACCTGCATGATTTCCTTGGTAATGCCCTGGATTTTGATGTCCATCTGCAGTGCGGTAATGCCGTTGGCGGTACCTGCGACCTTGAAGTCCATATCGCCAAGGTGATCCTCGTCACCGAGAATGTCGGTCAACACCGCAAACTTGTTGCCTTCCTTGATCAGGCCCATCGCGATACCGGCGACATGCGCCTTCATCGGCACGCCGGCATCCATCAGCGCCAGGCAACCGCCGCAGACGGAAGCCATGGACGACGAGCCGTTCGACTCGGTAATCTCGGAAACCAGACGCACCGAATAGCTGAATTCGTCCGGCGACGGCAGCGCCGCCTGCAGCGCACGCTTGGCCAGACGGCCGTGGCCGATCTCGCGACGCTTCGGCGAACCGACACGGCCGGTCTCGCCGGTCGCAAACGGCGGCATGTTGTAGTGAAGCATGAAACGATCAGAGTATTCACCCATCAAGGCATCGATCTTCTGCTCGTCGCGTGCAGTACCGAGAGTGGCCACCACCAGCGCCTGCGTCTCGCCGCGGGTAAACAGCGCGGAACCGTGGGTACGCGGGAGCACACTGTTGCGAATGCTGATCGGACGAACGGTGCGCGTATCGCGACCATCGATACGCGGCTCACCGTCGAGAATCTGGGAACGCACGATCTTCGCTTCCAGGTCGAACAGTATGCTGCCGACTTCCGCCGCATCCGGCGCCGTGCCGCCAACAGATGCCGCTTCCGCCGCCAGCGCTGCATTGACTTCCGCGCTCACCGCATTGAGCTTCGCGGTACGCGCCTGCTTGTCCTTGGTCTGGTATGCATCGCGCAGCTTCGCTTCGGCGAAATGCACGACTCGGGAAATCAGTGCTTCATTCTTCGGCGCCGGCGCCCATTCGACTTCCGGCTTGCCACCGTCGCGCACGAGCTCGTGAATCGCGTCGATCACGGCCTTCATCTGCTCATGGCCATACACCACCGCGCCCAGCATCACTTCCTCGGACAGCTGGTTCGCTTCGGATTCAACCATCAGCACGGCTTGCTCGGTACCTGCGACGACGAGGTCCAGCTGGGATTTCGCCATCTGCGAGGTGGTCGGATTCAGCACGTACTGGCCATCGACATAGCCGACGCGAGCGGCACCCAGCGGTCCACTGAACGGAATGCCGGCAACGCTGATGGCAGCGGACGCGCCGATCATGGACGCGATATCCGGGTCGATTTCGGGATTGACGGACAGGACATGCACGATGACCTGCACTTCATTCAGATAACCCTCCGGGAAAAGCGGACGGATCGGACGATCGATCAGGCGCGAGGTCAGCGTCTCCTTTTCCGACGGACGGCCTTCACGTTTGAAAAAACCGCCCGGAATACGACCGGCGGCATAGCTCTTCTCGACATAATCAACGGTCAGCGGGAAGAAATCCTGGCCCGGCTTGACATCCTTCTTCGCCAC
This sequence comes from Pseudomonadota bacterium, assembly GCA_023420795.1. Taxonomy (GTDB): domain Bacteria; phylum Pseudomonadota; class Gammaproteobacteria; order Burkholderiales; family Burkholderiaceae_D; genus Noviherbaspirillum. Next base: position 4,550 of record JAEZVM010000375.1, on the reverse strand, counting down.
GACGGTCGCGAGCACGACGGTATCCTCGATCGAGACGACCACGGCACCGGATGCCTGGCGAGCGATCTCGCCGGTCTCCAGCGTGACAGTGTGCTGGCCGTACTGGAAGGTCTTGGTAACTTTATTGAACACGGTGTTTCCTTTCTATTTTTGCCGACAGAATTTCAGGCGCTGTCGTTCACCTCACCACGGATGACATGTCACGCATGACCTGCCATCTTTACTGCTGAATTACAAACCGCCAAATGACAAAATGCCTGCATCAGCAGACTGACGCAGGCATCCTGTCTATAAACCGAGCGAATATCGCAACTAAATTACTTGCGCAGACCGAGTTTTTCAATCAGGGCGCGATAACGGTTGGCGTCTTTGCCTTTCAGGTAAGAGAGCAGGCTCTTGCGACGGTTAACCATCATGATCAAGCCGCGGCGGGAGTGGTGATCCTTGGCGTGGGCTTTGAAGTGGCTGTTGAGTTCATTGATGCGCGCGGTCAGCAATGCAACCTGGACTTCCGGAGAACCGGTGTCGTTCTTGCCGCGTGCATTATCCGCAATGATGGCGGCCTTGTTGATGTTTTCGACTGACATGATTACCTTTCACATGCGGTGCGCAGAGTCGCAACCCCGTACACCGTGAACAATTGACAAAAAAGCTTGGTCAAAATCGACCAAGACGCGCAGTATATAGGAAATGACCCGATTATTCAAACACTTAGAAACACGGATGCATTGCTGCCATCCTGATGGTCTCTCGCAGAAAAGAAAGAGGAAGAGTGAATGATGAAGCTCTTTTTTCCATTCTTATCACGGCGCTCATGCTGCTTGTTGGCGGATGCGCCGCCATCATTCCGGCACCGGTCAATATTGGCGATTCGGAGGCCGATGTCTTGGCAAAACGTGGCCAACCCACGCACCGCTATGAGGATGGCAAGGACCGTCTGCTCGAATACGCGTTCGGTCCTTGGGGACAGCGAACCTACATGGCGCGCATCGGGCCGGACAACAAACTTATTTCTTTTGAGCAGGTTCTCACGGTGGAGAAATTTGCCACGATTAAAGTTGGCGAAGCGACCAAAAAAGATGTGCTGCGCACGATCGGCAGCCCAACTGAGACCGATTACCTTTCCCTGAGCGATCTGGAGGTCTGGTCCTATCCCTACAAAGAGAACGGGATATGGAATTCCATCATGCACGTGCATTTTGATCGTGCCGGCATAGTCCGAAAAATGCTCAACGGGCCTGATTTGCGCTTCGACCCGGATCAGCGCTTCCCATTCGGACTGCTGCGCAGATAGTCGCCATTCCAAGCGATCCGAGCGCGCAGATCCTTGCCGGTATTGATGGAAAAAGCGCCTGTTTTGGACAGGCGCTTTTTTCGCATTACAACTGCGGATTGAGCTTTTCCGCTTTTGAATGGAGCTTGTTCAACGCCGACAGATAAGCTTTCGCGGATGCGACAACGATGTCGGGATCGGCCCCCACTCCATTGACAATACGTCCCGATTTCGACAGACGCATCGTCACTTCACCCTGCGACTGCGTGCCGGTGGTGATCGCATTGACCGAGAACAGCAACAATTCCGCGCCGCTCTTTGCTTCCGATTCGATCGCATTCACGGTCGCATCCACCGGGCCATTGCCCTGCCCGGCACATGCCAGCTCCTTCCCGCCCATCGTGAATACGACTTTTGCCGCCGGCCTTTCGCCGGTCTCCGAGTGCTGGGACAGGGAGACGAAGCGATAGTGCTCGTTGTCATGGGAATGCTGTTCGTCCGCCACCAGCGCGATGATGTCTTCATCGAAAATCTCCGACTTGCGGTCGGCGAGTTCCTTGAAGCGGGCAAATGCGGCATTGATTTCAGTTTCGGATTCCAGCTCAATACCGAGCTCTTCAAGACGCTGCTTGAACGCATTACGGCCGGATAACTTGCCCAGCACGATCTTGTTAGCCGTCCAGCCCACCTCTTCGGCGCGCATGATCTCATACGTATCGCGCGCCTTCAGCACGCCATCCTGATGAATGCCAGATGCGTGTGCAAATGCGTTGGCGCCCACTACGGCCTTGTTCGGCTGCACAGCGAAGCCGGTAATCTGCGACACGAGTTTTGATGCCGGCACGATCTGCGTGGTGTCGATCGCGACATCCAGCTTGAAGTAATCCTTGCGTGTCTTGATCGCCATCACGACCTCTTCCAAAGCGGTATTGCCGGCGCGTTCGCCCAAGCCGTTGATCGTGCATTCGACCTGGCGCGCACCACCGATCATAATGCCGGCCAGTGAATTGGCAACGGCCATGCCCAGATCGTTGTGGCAGTGGACCGACCAGACTGCCTTGTCGGAATTCGGAATACGCTCGCGCAAGGTCTTGATCATGTTGCCATACAGTTCAGGCACGCCATAGCCAACGGTATCGGCGAAATTGATGGTCGTAGCGCCTTCCGCAATGACTCCCTCGATTACGCGGCACAGGAAATCGATATCGGAGCGGCTGCCATCTTCCGGGCTGAACTCGACATCATCCGTAAACTGGCGCGCAAAACGCACGGCCAGCCTCGCCTGCTCGTATACCTGCTCCGGCGTCATGCGCAGCTTCTTTTCCATGTGCAGCGGAGAAGTGGCGATAAACGTATGAATGCGCTTCCTGGCCGTAGGGGCTAGCGCTTCCGCGGCCCGAGAGATGTCCCTGTCATTGGCACGCGACAGCGAGCAGACGGTCGAATCCTTGATGATTCCGGCAATTGCCCTGATCGCTTCGAAGTCGCCCGGAGAGGCTGCCGCAAAGCCGGCTTCGATCACATCCACCCGCAGACGCTCCAGCTGCTTTGCAATGCGGATTTTTTCGTCCTTGGTCATTGATGCGCCAGGCGATTGCTCGCCGTCCCGCAAGGTGGTATCGAAAATGATCAATTTGTCGGCCATGCTGCACTCCTTTAGGAAAATTCAGTAAACGAACTGTTTTTTGAATGGTTTTTCGCCCGCCCTTGCCATCATCGACATGAGCCCGAAACTGCACGAATTGTGGGGATATGGGATTTAGCGCGCGTTAACGCACTAGTAGGAACAGCGATAGCAGGCCTAGCAGGAGGCTGCTGAAGGAAGCGGATGCGGAAATGTGGATTTCGCGAGACATGCAAAAAACTATAAGCGGATTTATGGAAAAGTGCAACGATTTGATAAGGAAGCGGATTTTCCACTCTCTCCAAGAAAGGGCTTACCCCCCTTCCCTTTTCTCTTCCGACTCTACGTCTTGCGTATCGACGATACTCACCGGCTTTCCCTTGAATAAGCGCCAAAAATAAATGACATAACCCGACAAGCCGTACAGAACGAACATGCCGAACAGCACCTTCGGTGGATCGCTCGATATAAGTACAAAGACAAGAACAATCAGGAAGATCGCGATGAAAGGAACCGACTTCCGGAAATTCACTTCCTTGAAACTGTAAAACGGCACGTTCGTCACCATCGTCAGACCGGCGTACAGGGTAATGGTCCAGGCAAACCAGCTCAGTTCCGGGCCTGTAAAACGCAAGTCATCCATCAGCCACACGAACCCCGTGACAAGCGCAGCTGCAGCCGGGCTCGGCAAGCCCTGAAAATAACGCTTATCGACGACGCCGATATTGGTATTGAACCGCGCCAGCCGGAGTGCGGCACCCGCGCAATAAACGAATGCCGCCAGCCAGCCGAGCTTTCCCATGCCGCGCAGCGACCATTCATAAACCACGAGGGCTGGAGCTGCACCGAACGACAGCATGTCCGACAGGCTGTCATATTGGGCGCCGAACTCGCTCTGCGTATTGGTCAGCCGCGCAACTCGCCCGTCAACACTATCCAGCAGCATCGCCGCAAAAATCGCGACTGCAGCAACGTCGAACCTCAGGTTCATTGCCATTACGATGGCAAAGAAACCGCAGAAAAGATTTGCGGTGGTAAACGCATTCGGCAACAGATAGATGCCACGCCGGCGCAAGGTAGGCTCTGCCTGCATATCGTCTTCAAGCTGCGCATGATGCAAGCTGCGTTTGCCCGGCCGAGCCCCTTTTGGGAATAATCCGGGGCTACTCTTGGCTTTGCGACGATTGAAGGTTGCCATGCTGATTCCGTTTCGATGATGGTGCAATAAGATCACAACTCAGCCGAAAATCATTTCGGCTGCGAACACCCTGCTTCCCGCCATAGCTGTTGATATGGCTATGAGGGATGAGCAATTGTTCAAATTACTTTAAGTGAATAACAAAAAGCGGGGCTATTCTAGACGAGCATTCTGCAAATGTAACCTCTCGGCATATTTCATTATTTAAAGCGAACCTTGCCAACCACGCGCATGCTCAGCGTTGTTTCGCCCGGTTCAAAACTGGGCTCCTCAACCTGCACCGCCTCCGCAGCAGAAGCGCGCATTGCCTTTGCTGCATATGCATCCTGTTGCGGCGCGTATGCACCGGAGGCTTCGAAATCCACGGTATCGAGCATCGCATCCGAAACATTACGATTCATCGCCTTGGCAACCGCAGCGATGCGCTCCGTCAGATTTCCATAGGCAGCCGCGAT
>JAEZVM010000311.1 GCA_023420795.1 Pseudomonadota bacterium | reverse complement strand
TGATCGACGATGGCGACGAAATAGCGGAGCTGGCGCAGTTCCATATTCAGGCCAGCGGTTTGATGGCCTTGCGCTCGACCGACGACGACAGGATCAGCGAGGTCGAGGTCACGCCGCAGCGCGTCAGTTCGAGGATCACCTTTTCCAGCTCGGCGACGGAGGAGGCGACTACCTTGACGATGCTGCAGTCGTCGCCGGTGATCGAATGGCATTCGATGATCTGGGGCACCTGCGCGGCGACGATTTCCACCGGCGTTTCATGGCTGCGCTTCGAGACGCGGATGAAGGCGGTGATGCCGTAGCCGAGCGCCGCCGGATTCACGCGCGCGTGGTAGCCGGCAATCACGCCCGCCGCTTCCATGCGCTTGACCCGCTCGGCCACCGCCGGTTGGCTCATGTGGATGCGACGGCCGATTTCCGCCAGCGTGGTGCGGGCATCGGCCTGGAGGATCTCCAGGATCTTGCCATCCATCGCGTCGAATTCGACTTTCACGGTAAAAGCCCCTTATTTCGATGAAAGGAAAAGTTTTCGGATAAATTTGCCTTTCATTATCCATTCAAAACCGGTTTTGAGCGACATACACTATTAGCCAGTCTGCATAATAAAAACCGGAGCATCCAATGAGCTGGGATACCTACCTGATTTTCCTCGTCACCACTGCGGTGGTCTGCCTGACTCCCGGGCCGGCGGCGCTGCTGGTCGTCGCGCAAGGCATTTCTAACGGCTTGCGCCGCTCATACTGGGCGATTGCGGGCATCGCGCTGGCGAATGCGATTTACTTCGCGCTGTCGGCCACCGGCATTGCCGCGCTGATCGTCGCCAGCGGCACGCTGTTTGCGGTCATCAAATGGGTGGGCGTCGCCTATCTGTTCTATCTGGGCATTTCGGCAATACGCAGCAAGTCGAGCGCGCTGACCGTCACTGGTGACGCCCGCGAGGCGGTAACCGGCACGCGCGCATTCTGGCAAGCGGTGGTGGTCGAGCTGTCGAACCCGAAGGCGCTGCTGTACTTCGTCGCGCTGCTGCCGCAGTTCATCAATCCCACCGAGCCGCTCGGCATGCAGATGCTGGTCTTTGGCGTTACCTGCGTCGGTCTCGATATCGCGGCGTACAGTTTTTACGGATGGCTGGGCAGCAAGACGCAGCGCTTCACTGCGAATGCCAGCTTTGTAAAGAACAGCAATCGCGCATCGGGCGGCTTGCTGATGGTAGCGGGAGCGATGATGGCGACCGTGAAGCGGGCGCTCTGAAATTACAGAGTGGGCGGCCGCGTTCAGAAGAACTCGACTTCGTCGTTCGACACGCCCGAGTGCAGCTCGCCGCTGCTGACCAGTTCATCGTAGTAGCAGACGCGGTTGCGGCCATGCTCTTTCGCGTAGTACAGCGCCTGATCGGCATGGCCGAGAATGACGACCGGCGATTCGGCCGAAATGCTGGCGAAGCCGATGCTGACGGTAACCTGGCCGACCTGCGGGAACTCATGTTTTTCGACGTTGGCGCGGAAGCGGTCGAAGATCTTGCGCGCATCCTGCAGCGTGGTCCCGCGCAGCAGCACCACGAATTCCTCGCCGCCGAAGCGGAACACCCGGTCCTGCGCGCGGAACGATGAACGCAGAAGATTGGCCACCAGGATCAGCACTTCGTCGCCGTAAAGATGGCCGAACTGGTCGTTGACTCGCTTGAAATGGTCGATATCGACCACCGCCAGCCAGTGGCCGATGCCGGATGCGTGATGATGGCGGCGCTCCTCGCCCTGCGGCGTGCCCTCCGGGACGCTGGCGGCCAGCAGCCGGGAGAATTTTTCGTCGAAGGTCTTGCGGTTGAGCAGTCCGGTCAGCGAATCGCGTTCGCTGTAGTCGAGGATGCTCTGGTAATTGCGATAGACGCTGAGGATGCCTTCGATGACATGCATCGCTTCCTTGCCGTACGGTGCCGGACTGACAAGCTCGATGCAGCTGCTGACCTTGTCGTTGAGCCAGACGGGCAGCCACAGCACATGTTCGCCAGCCTCGTTTACCTGCTCGATGTGCGACCTGCGCTCGGCGATGCTGTCCACCAGCGATGGATACTGCTTCAGCGGTTCGCCGGCATGTTCGGTCGCGAGCGTATCTTCCACCGACACCACTTTGCCGGCGGCGATCCACACGCGTGGCCGCATGAACAGTTCGTTGCGGAAGGAAAACAGCTCATATACCCGGACCTGGCTGGCGCCGACCAGTTCATGCAGCGCCGACACTACGGAGCTGTCGAGCAGCGCATGGTCGCGCTGGCAGGTAATGTCGATCAGGTGTTTGAGCAGGGCTTCCATTTTCAAAATTTCCAGCCTCTCAAAGGCAAGTTGCGAACCAATTGCAGGAACATAGATGCAAAGAGGTTCAGCATGGAAGCGAGGGCGTCTTAAAGTCTCTTGAAGGGATGGTTTCGTCGAATCTCATGCCTGTCATTCAATTAGGTCTGTCCAGATTCGATCTTTATTGTGGGAAAGCGCACGTATATTCTATCCTGAAACAGGCGGACTTTTACCGGTTGTCGCTTTATATGGACGGTGCTGCCAGAGCATTTTTTCTGGGCCATGTGCGGCCAATCGCGGGCCTGCGATGCTGACCGTATATCACGTGTGGTCAGGTTAAAAATGCTCTAGCGCTCCAGAACGTAGGTACCCGGCGCCGGCTCCATCGGCGGATATCCCTTCTTCGGCGCGCCGGTCTGCGGCGGTGCGACGCTCGCGCTGGCATGCTGTTCCAGCCAGTCGGCCCAGGCAGGCCACCAGGATCCGTCGATGGCGGGATTGGACAGATACCAGTTCTCCGGATCGATGTAGTTGGTGCCGGCGGGCCGGTGCGCCATCCGGTAATACCTTCCCTTGTGGCCCGGCTGGCTGACGATGCCGGCATTGTGGCCGCCGCTGGTCAACAGAAAGGTGACATCCGGGTCGGCGATCAGGTTGATCTTGTAGACGGACTTCCACGGTGCGACATGGTCGGTTTCGGTCGCCACCGCGAAAATCGGCACGCGGATGTCGCCCAGCGAGATCGGCCGGCCGTTGACCTTGTAGCGGCCGGCGAACAGATCGTTCTTCAGGAACAGCCGGTGCAGGTATTCGCTGTGCATCCGGTACGGCATGCGCGTCGCATCCGCGTTCCATGCCATCAGGTCGGTCATCGTCTGCCGCCCGCCGAGCAGGTACTGCTGCACCATCAGCGACCAGATCAGGTCGTGCGAGCGCAGCAACTGGAACGCGCCGGCCATCTGGCGGTTGTCCAGATAGCCCTGGTTCCACATGATGTCTTCCAGGTAGTTGAGCTGGCTGTCGTCGATAAACAGCGTCAGCTCGCCCGCCTCGGTGAAGTCGGTCTGCGCCGCCAGTAGCGTCATCGAGTTCAGCCGCTCGTCACCGATCTGCGCCAGGTAGGCGGCGGCCATTGCCAGCAGCGTGCCGCCCAGGCAATAGCCGACCGCATTCACCTTGCGCTCCGGTACGATCGCCCGCACCGCGTTGAGCGCTTCCAGCACGCCCAGCCGCAGATAGTCTTCCATGTCGAGGTCACGGTCCTGCGTGCCCGGGTTGTGCCAGGAAATCGCGAACACCGTGTGCCCGCGTTCGACCAGGTACTTCACCAGCGAGTTGTGCGGCGACAGGTCGAGGATGTAGTACTTCATGATCCATGCCGGCACGATCAGGATCGGCTCCGCATGTACTTCCTTGGTTGCCGGTGCATACTGGATCAGCTCGATCAGCCGGTTGCGGTATACCACCTGGCCGGGAGTGACTGCCACATGCTGCCCCGGCACGAAGTTTTCGGTACCGGTCGGCGGTCGATTGCCTACGGTGCGCTCGCAATCCTCGATGAAATTTGCCGCGCCACGCAACAGGTTCATGCCATGCTCGCGCACGGTGGCGTCGAGCACGTCCGGATTGGTGGCGATAAAGTTGACCGGCGACACCAGATCCAGCCACTGGCGCGCGGCGAAAGCCACCACCTGCTCATGATGAGGCGACATGCCGCCGATGCCAGTGGTGACGTTGTGCCACCATTGCTGGTTCAGCAGGAAAGATTGGTGAATCAGGTTGAACGGCCAGCGCTGCCAGCCTTCGTTGCGGAAGCGCCGGTCCTGCGGCAAAGGTTCGATGCAGGGTTCGGCTTTCCGGTCGGTCATCACGCGCGCGGCATAGACCGCAAAGCGCGCCGTCTTGCGCACTGCCTTTTCGCCGAGACGCTGCCATTTTCCGGGCGACTGCGCCAGGTGCAGTGCCCAGTCGAGATAGGCCATCGCCAGACTGGCGGGCGACACGCTGCCCGTCATCTGTCCCATGGCAGCATGGATCAGGCGGTCGATCGGCGACGGCGGTTCGATGTCGCTTGATACCCAAGGTACCGAAGGCACCTGCACCTGTTTCTTCTCGGGCGGGTTACCGACTGCCTGCAGGGTCGATTTTGGCCTGTCCATGTGCTTTCTCCCCCTGAAATATGCGCCGCCCCGGCCTGTTTCTGTCGCACCCGGCTGGGTGGACAGCGGTTTTCATGGTAGGGAGCGGCCTCAAAATATTGATTGATGTATATCAAACGCTGCCGAATTCCGCCTGAGTCTCCGCCGGTTTCGGCAGGTGGAGTTTTGAAGGCTCCGGTCCACGCCTACGTTTTGAGGCTTTTTGGTGCAGCTGGGCAAAACTGAGCAAAATGATTATCGAATTTATAGCATGCTGCCGTGCTCCGATTCTTTCTGGCAGAAACAACCAGAGCAGCTTGGTGTCAGAGAAAAGGTGCATCTTTTCCCGCGACCTAGAAAGCCCCCGATGGAAAGTCCATTCCAGGAAGAAAAACAGGCAGAGCATCTTTATCGTCTGATCGTCGATAACGCCCTGGATGCCTTCATTGCGATCGATGAGCAAAGCGTCATCCTGGAATGGAGCGCGCGCGCGCAAAGCATGTTCGGCTGGAGCAAGAAAGACGTGCTGGGCCGGATGCTGACCGACACCATTATCCCCGAGCGCGAACGCGCCGCGCATCTGGCCGGCATGCAGCATTACCTCAAAACAGGCGAAGGCCGGCTCCTCAACCGCCGCACGGAGATGATCGGGTGCCGCAGCGATGGCACCGAGATTCCGGTCGAACTGGCGGTGACGCCGGTGCCGATGCCGGACAGGATGATTTTCTTTGCATCGCTGCGCGACCTGACGCAGGCGAAGGTGCTTGAAGAGGAATTGCACCGACAGGCAAGCATCACCACGGCGGTAGTCAGCAACGTGGCGGGCTCGATCGTTGTCGCCGACCAGTCCGAGCGCCTGATTATGGTCAACCCCGCCGGCCAGCAACTGTTGAACATGAAGCCGGTCGAACTGGACGACAAGCAATCGCTCGACTCCTTCCAGCTCTTCCTGCCGGACGAGGAGACGCCGTATCCGCCGGAACTGCGGCCGACACGGCGCGCGCTGCGCGGCGAACAGGTGGACGGCGCGATTGCCTTCATCCGGCATCCGCGCATGCCGGACGGCGCCTGGGTCAGCATCAACGCGCGGCCGCTGCTCGACAGCCACGGTGTTCCGTCCGGCGCTGTCGCGATATTCCATGACATCACCGAACTGCGCCGGCGCGAAGCGGAGCTGGCGCGGCAGGCTCGCCTGTTGCAGGAATCTCAGGCCGATCTGCGCCTGGTGGTCGATTCCACCGACTACGCGATCATCATGCTCGATCCGGACGGCACCGTTCGCGGGTGGAATCCCGGCGCGGAAAAAATTTCCGGGCTGTCCGCGCAGGAAGCGATCGGCCGCAAAATTGCCGTCCTATTGTTTACCGAAGAAGACCAGGAAGCAGGCAGGCCGCAGCAGGAGCTGGAACAGGCGCAGCGAGCCGGCCGCACGGATGACGATCGCTGGCACAAGCGGCGCGACGGCAGCCGCTTCTGGGCTTCCGGCGTGGTCACGGCGGTGCGGAATCCGGACGGCAGCGTGCGCGGCTTCATCAAGATCCTGCGCGACCTGACGCCGCAGCGGCTGGCGGAAGAGCAGACCCGCTTCCTCGCCAACCACGACGGCCTGACCGGACTGCCGAACCGCGTTAACTTCAGCAATCACCTGCACCAGTCGATCGCGCTGTCGCGGCGCAACAAGGTGCCGCTGGCGCTGCTGCTGCTCGACCTTGACCGCTTCAAGCATGTCAACGACACCTTCGGCCACCATACCGGCGATCTGCTGCTGAAGGAAGTTGCGCTGCGCATCGTATCGTCGATTCGCGAAACCGATTTCGTCGCGCGCCTGGGCGGCGATGAGTTCATCATCATCCAGTCCGACGTATCGCAGCCGGAAGCGGCCGAGACGCTGGCGCGCAAGCTGGTGATGGAACTCGGGCGTCCGTATGACCTGGAAGGACAGGAGATTTTCAGCGGTACCAGCATTGGCTTATGCGTGTATCCGGCCGACGGCAGCAGTCCGGTGGAACTGTTCAAGCGCGCCGACCTCGCGCTGTACCGGGCCAAGAACGCAGGCCGGCATACCTACCAGTTCTATACGCATGACCTGCAATCGGAGCAGACCGGCAAAGCCGAGCGCGAGGTTGCGTTACGCGGTGCGTTGCAGAACGGGCAGTTCGAGTTGTATTACCAGCCGCAGATCGACCTGGAGGACTGGAAAA
>JAEZVM010000226.1 GCA_023420795.1 Pseudomonadota bacterium | reverse complement strand
GCCTACCGGTGCGAAGATCGACACGGCGCCGGGCGGATTGTCCGGCCTCGGGTATACCAGCGTGAGTCCGTATTCCTCGTTCGTGCCGCGTTCGCGGAACAGCACCTGCGAATTCATGGTCACAACGCCGGCCGGTACCTCTTCCGGCGACACGATGCTGGCGCGGTCGAGCTCCTTTCTCAGCGCGGCAATGCCGGGCAGGTTCCGGTATGCCGGCGATTCGAGGAGGGCTTCGATGCGGTCGAGGTCCCGGCTGGAGACGACGAGCGGCGGATTCCTGGTATCCAAGGATGTATTCATGTGATGTTCTCCCTTCATTGCTTCCTGGTGCCCGGTTTGCCAGATTCGAGCTGCTTCCGGTATATCGCAGCCTGCATCAGCAGCAGCGCCGTCGCCGGCGAGCTCATCACCACCAATGGCGCAATCAGCAGAGCCTGCAGCAGCGGCTGGTGTGCCTGGGCCGAGGCGGCCAGCGTCAGCGCCAATATCACGCAGCCGAGCCCCAGCGTGTTGCCCATGGTCGGCCCATGTATGCGCTCTTCAAAACCGGGCAGCCGCAGCAGGCCGAGCGAGCCGATCAGTGCCAGCAGGCCGGCGGTCACCAGCAGGACGGAAACCGGTAGCGCCGCCCAGAGAGGCAGGTCGATCGTCATCATGGCTCGATCACCTCCCCACGCAAAAGGAACTTCGCCATCGCGACCGAGCCGACGAAGCCGAACAGCGCGATCAGCAGCGCAAGATCGAAATAGACGGAGGAAGCGAACCGGATGCCGAGCGTCAGCACGGTCAGCATGCCGTTCACGTACAGCGTATCGAGCGCGAGCACGCGGTCCTGAGCGGTCGGTCCGCGCATCAGGCGGATCGCGGCGCATAGCATGCCAGCCGCAAAGCAGATCACGGCAAAGGAAAGGGCCATTGGCAAGATCGCGTTCATTCGAAAATCTCCATCAGGGCTCGCTCGTATCGATACTTGATCGTGTTGATCCACACCGTTTCATCCTGCAGGTCGAGCACGTGCAGGGTCAGTGTGCTGCCGTCGTCCGACAGCCCGGACCAGACGGTGCCGGGCGTCGCGGTGATGATGCAGGCCAGCGCTGCCAGTCCATGCGGGCTGCGCATGTCGAGCGGAATCTTCATGAAGCCCGCATTCGAGCGCCGCTCCTTCGGACCGAGGATGATGCCGGCCACGGCGATATTCGATCGCACGATGTCTGCAACCACACGGGTCAGCAGCAGGATTGCCGTCAGCGGCCGGCGTGGATGCGGCCGCATCGGCCTTAGCGGCGCGCTGGCCGCCAGAACGGCAAGCGCCAGCAATACTCCAAGCACCAATTGGCCGAAGCTCGGCGATCCGTTCAGCAGCAGCCACATCGCCACCAGTGTCATCGCCGACAGGAGCAATCCGCGCTTCATCGCCCTGCTCCCGCCAACGCCTGCGTCACTGATTGCTGGCCGGCCGCCATCACGGCATCAATATAAGCCTGTGGCGTGTACAGCGCCTGGCCGGTCGCACCGAGATAATCAGCGACCGGTCCCGCGCCTGCCGCCAGCAGCACGCACAATCCCACCAGCAGCACGACCGGCCCGGCCTCGATCACGCGCAGTCGCGGCACGGTCCACTCGCCGGAGTTCCAGAAGATCCGCGTTCCCATCCGGCTCAGCGCGATGATGCCGATCAGACCGGAACCGAGCACACCTGCAATCAGCGCCCATGCTCCGGCTGGCAGTGCATCGAGCGGGGCGCTGCGCAGCGTCGCGGCCAGCAGCGAGAACTTAGCGACGAAACCCGACAGCGGCGGCAGACCGGTGACCAGCAGCGCGCACGAGATAAAACCGAGGCCGAGGAAGGCCAGCGCGGCGGGTATCACGACGCCGACGACATCCTCCGGCAGGTTGGGATCAGGGGCCTCGTCCATGCCGAAATAGTCGAGCGAAACGGCGAGCATGCCGGCACCGAATGGCTGGCTGCGCTCGATCATTTCGCCCAGCATGAAGAAGGCACCGGTCGCCAGCGCGGAGCTGATCAGATAGAACAGCGCCGCGCCGGTGATCGCCGCGCCGCCCAGCCCAAGCGCGGTCAGCAGAATGCCGCTGGAAACGATGATGCAGCAGGCGACCAGACGCTGCGGCTGGTGCGCGTTCAGCATCGCGATCGTGCCGAAGGTCAGCGTCGCCATGCCGATCAGCCACAGTGAGCCGCTATCAAATGGCGCCGGCATGTCCTGCGCCGGCAGCAGCGTGGCAATGCGCAGCACCGCATACACGCCGACCTTGGTCATGATCGAGAAGATCGCCGAGACCGGCGCGCCTGCAGCGCTATAGGAATCCCGCAACCAAAAATTCAGCGGCCAGATGCCGGCCTTTATCAGGAACACTACCCCCAGCAGCGCCGCGCCAATGTCGAACAGCAGGCGATTCTCGGCGCTCAGTCCGGGCAGGCGCATTGCGAGATCGGCCATGTTCAGGGTGCCGGCGACGCCGTAGATCAGCGCCGCGCCAAGCAGAAACACCAGCGATGCGGCGAGATTGACCGCGATGTAATGCAGACCGGCCTTGACGCGGCGCGCGCCGGAACCATGCAGCAGCAGCCCGTAGGAAGCTGCCAGCAGCACTTCAAAAAATACGAACAGATTGAAAAGGTCGCCGGTCAGGAACGCGCCGTTAAGCCCCATCAGCAGGAACTGGAACAACGGATGAAAATGCGCACCCATCCTGTCCCAGCGCGCCAGCCCGTATACCAGCGACGGGAGTGCCAGAGCGGCGGTAAGGGCCAGCATCACGGCCGACAGCCGATCCGCCACCAACACGATACCGAACGGCGCTTTCCACTCGCCGAGCAGATAGACAGCCACGCCGTCCGGCCAGAGCGCAGGAAACGCCCCGGCGGCAACCGCCAGCAGCGCGATTGCGGCGGCGAGCTGCGCGAACGCCGATCCGAGTGCTATCACGACGCGCGACGTTCGATGCGCATCGTCGATCAGCAGCATCGCCGCGCCGGCCAGCAGCGGCAGCACGACGGGCAGGATCGGGAGGTGCTGCAGCAAACTGCTCATTCGTCCTCCTCGCCATCGACATGGTCGGTACCGGTCAGGCCGCGCGAGGCCAGCAGCACCACGAGGAACAATGCCGTGGTCGCAAAGGCGATCACGATCGCGGTCAGCACCAGCGCCTGCGGCACGGGATCGGCATACTGCGACGGATCAGTCTTGCCGGCGGCGACGATGGGTGCGCGCCCGATCGACAGACGGCCCATCCCGAAGATGAACAGATTCACCGCGTACGACAGCAGCGACAGCCCCATGATGACCTGGAAGGTGCGTGGCCGCAGCAGCAGCCAGATGCCGGAGCCCGCCAAAACGCCGATCGCGAGTGCATAGATCAGTTCCATCAGGCGGCCCTCCCCGCGTTCGATGAGGTCGCCTTGGCTGGCGACTTGGATGCGTCCGGTGCTGTCGCGATTACCGGTGCGGCCGGCGCGATCACAGAAGGCTTGCGATGGCGCCGCAGGGACTGGTGCGCCAGCGCCACCAGGATCAGCGACACGGCGCCGACCACCAGCAGATAGACGCCGATATCGAACAGCAGCACGCTGGAAAGATGCAGTTCGCCGAGCAGCGGCACATGTCCATGCCAGGCCAGCGCCGACAGAAACGGGCGCGCCGGCAGCCATGCCAGCAGGCCGGCACCCGCCGCGCTGAGCAGGCCGGATGCAATCCACGACTGCGGCCGGATGCGCGTGCGCGCCTCCGCCCACAGCGTGCCGTTCGTCATGTACTGCAGAATTACTGCCGTAGCCATCACCAGGCCGGCGACGAAGCCGCCGCCCGGCGCGTTATGCCCGCGCAGCAGGAAGAACAGCGATATCAGCACTGCAATGGGAAGCAGTGAGCGTACCAGCACGGCCGGCACCATCATGTCGCCGCCCGGCAGCAAGGCGCGCGGATCGCTCGGAGCGCGCGTTGCGTGCTGCGGCAGATCGATGCTCTCCGGCGCGGGCCGGAAGCGGCGCAGCAGCGCATACACGGTGAGCGCGACGATGCCCAGCACCGTGATCTCGCCGAAGGTATCGAAGCCGCGGAAATCAACCAGGATCACATTGACCACGTTGGCGC
>JAEZVM010000203.1 GCA_023420795.1 Pseudomonadota bacterium | reverse complement strand
GCAGTGCTTTTGCCTCTATTTGACGGATCCGCTCGCGGGTGACGTCAAACTGCTTGCCAACTTCTTCGAGCGTGTGATCGGTGGACATCTCGATACCGAAACGCATGCGCAGCACCTTGGCTTCGCGTGGCGTCAGAGAATCGAGCACATCCTTCACCACGCCGCGCATCGAAGCATGCAGCGCCGCGTCGGCCGGGGCCAGCGTGTTGTTGTCCTCGATGAAGTCGCCAAGATGGGAATCGTCGTCGTCACCGATCGGCGTTTCCATGGAGATCGGTTCTTTCGCGATCTTCATGATCTTGCGGATCTTGTCTTCCGGCATTTCCATCTTGATCGCCAACGTTGCCGGATCCGGCTCGGCACCAGTCTCCTGCAGGATCTGGCGCGAGATGCGGTTCATCTTGTTGATCGTCTCGATCATGTGCACCGGGATGCGGATGGTGCGCGCCTGGTCCGCGATCGAACGCGTGATCGCCTGGCGGATCCACCACGTCGCATAGGTCGAGAACTTGTAGCCGCGACGATATTCGAACTTGTCCACCGCCTTCATCAGGCCGATGTTGCCTTCCTGGATCAGGTCGAGGAATTGCAGGCCGCGGTTGGTGTACTTCTTCGCGATCGAGATCACCAGGCGCAGGTTGGCCTCGGTCATTTCACGCTTGGCCTTGCGCGCCTTCATCTCGCCCGCAGCCATCTTCTTGTTGATGTTGCGCAGGTCCGGCAGTGGCAGCACAACGCGCGCCTGAAGGTCGATCAGCTTCTGCTGCAATTCCTTAATGGTCGGCACGTTACGGCCGAGCACAGCACTGTACGATTCATTCGCAGCCACTTCGCCGTCGATCCAGTCGAGATTGGTTTCGTTGCCCGGGAAGACCTTGATGAAGTGCGCGCGCGGCATGCCGCAGCGGTTCACGGTCACGTCAAGAATCTGCTTCTCGATGTGGCGCACTTCATCGACCTGGCCGCGCAGCGTGTCGCACAGCTTTTCGACGAACTTGGCGGTGAAGCGGATTGACAGCAGTTCGTTGGAGATCGTTTCCTGCGCCTTCACATACGGCTTGGAGTTGTAGCCTTCCTTCTCGTAGGCCTTGCGCATCTTGTCGAACTGGTTCGAAATCTCTTCAAACTTACCGAGCGAATCGCGCTTCAACTGCTCCAGCTGTTCAGCGGAGAAGCCGGCTGCCCCGCCGCCACTATTGTTTTCTTCTTCCTCTTCTTCCTCGTCCTCTTCCCCATCGTCTTCTTCGTCAGAAGCGGATGCGGCAACAGGAGCGGCGGCAACCTCGTCGGTTGCGTTCGGATCTACCAGGCCATCGACGATTTCGTCAACCTTGATTTCTTCCTTCACAATGCGGTCGGCCGCGGCGAGAATTTCGGCGATCGTGGTCGGGCAGGCGGAGATCGCCTGGATCATGTCCTTCAGGCCCTCTTCGATGCGCTTGGCGATTTCGATTTCGCCTTCACGTGTCAGCAGTTCGACCGAACCCATTTCGCGCATGTACATGCGAACCGGGTCGGTGGTGCGGCCGAAATCGGAATCGACGGTAGACAACGCAGCCTCTGCGGCCGCCTCGGCGTCTTCGTCGGTGGCGACATTGGCCACGCTGTCGGACAGCAGCAGCGTCTCGGCATCCGGCGCCTGCTCGTACACGGCGATGCCCATGTCGTTGAAGGTGCCGATGATGCCTTCGATCGCTTCCGGATCGACGATGTTTTCCGGCAGGTGGTCGTTGATTTCGGAGTAGGTGAGGAAGCCTCGATCCTTGCCCAGCTTGATCAGGGACTTCAACTTCTGACGGCGCTGCTCGAGTTCTTCTTCGCTCGCCTCGCTGTCCGAGAATGCATCCTTCAGTAGGGCCTTTTCCTTGGCTTTGCGATCCTTTGCCTTTGCCTTGTCGGCGGCTTTCAGTTCGGCGCGCTCGACCGCATTCAGTGCGGCGACTTCATCATTCTCCGGCTGGAAATCCTTCGGCTTGCGACCACGCCGGCCAGGCACTTTCACTGTAGGCAACACATAACCGGACGTATCGATGGCGGCCAGTGCAGCCGCATCGGTAGTCTGGCTGACAGCCATTACCTTGCTTTCAGACTTCGACGCAGCTTTTGCCGCGGCTTTCGGCGCGGACTTGGGTGCAGCCTTCGGTTCGGATTTCTTCGTGGTCACGGGTGCTTTCAATTTCTCGGGAGCCGGCTTTACAGCGGCTCTGGATGAAGTTTTCGCTTCCGACGGCGTTGTCTTTACAGCCGTTTTCGGAGCTGCCTTGGCAACGGTTTTCGTCGCTGCTTTGGTCGGCGTTTTTGCCTTGCTTGCGGGCTTGGCAACAGCGGTCTTCTTCACGGCAGGCTTTGCCATCGACTTGCTCGAGGCAGGTTTAGTTGCAGCCGATTTCGCTTTTTTTGCCGGAGCTGTCGTTTTCGCGGGTTTTTTCATTGCGTTTGCCATGGAATCAATACCAACTGGATTGCTCTCGTACGCTGAGTGAGTGCGTTTGAAGGAACCGATCATTCATACCGATTCGGCATTCGCCCGCGCGACATTCCTTAGTTCGCTGCCTTCCGGTATAAGTTCCTTTAGGCAAAATACGCTAAGGCCTTGAATCAAAAGCTTTTAATTATACTACAGAGAGCAACATTTCTCCAGCTCAAAGCCAAACAGTCAAATTACCGCGGTATGTTTTCGACCTCGGCTTCGCTCTGGAGTTGCCTCTGTTGTTGCATCAGTTCGCGATACCGCGCCTGTAAATCCTGTGTTGTCAAGCCTGTTTCGACCAAGCGCTGCTGTTCGGCTTTCAATACTTGCATTTTAGTCTGCCGTACCGCTCCGGCAAGTTCCAGCCGAGCAGTCTGCGGGTCGGATTCGGTATCTGACGCGACCTCAGCAATCAGCGCATCGAAATCCGAGCTGGCCGCGCGCAACTGCTCCGCCAGCGCCGCGAAATTCGCCTGCTCGCCAAGCGCCAGGCAGGCCTCGATCAACTGCATCAGCAAAGCTGCATTGTCGGGCGCGAGTTGCGCGACGGCGCCCAGCGCACTCTGGTCCAGATTGGCCGCCAGCGACGGATGGGCGACCAGCAGGCGTATCATCTGGCGTTCCAGTCCCATCGGCGGCGTACGCTTGGCGCGCGGCGGTGCGACCTTGACGCGCGCCACCGGCTGCGTCAGCTCGAACAGCGCCTCGATTTCAGCTGGCGTCGTCTGCGTCAGTTGCGCCAGGCTGCGCACGATCTGCAGCCGCAGCGCGGACGGCGGCATCGCCTGCAGCAAGGGCTTGGCCTCGAACTGCGCTCTCGCCCGACCTTCCGATGTACTCAGATCATGCTCATGCGACACCGACTTCAGCAGGAATTGCGACAAGGGCATCGCATCTGCCACCTGACGCTCGAAAGCCTCCGCCCCGAGCTCCCGGATATAGCTGTCGGGATCATGCTCGACCGGCAGGAACAGGAATTTCAGCGTCTTGTTATCCGTCGCATGCGGCAGGCAGGCGTCGAGCGCCCGTCGCGCCGCACGTCGGCCGGCGTTGTCGCCGTCGAAGCTGAAAACCACCTGATCAGTCTGCCGCAGCAGCTTTTGCACATGCGTCGGCGTGCAGGCAGTGCCGAGCGTTGCGACCGCGTGCGGAAAACCGAGCTGTGCGAGCGCGACCACATCCATGTAGCCTTCGGTCACGAGCGCATAGCCGGCTTCGCGGATTGCCTGCCGCGCCTCGAACAGGCCGTACAACTCATTCCCCTTCTGAAATAAGGGTGTTTCCGGCGAGTTCAAGTATTTCGGCTCACCGCCATCCAGAACCCGGCCGCCGAAGCCGATCACTTGTCCCTTGGTATTCCGGATCGGGAACATGATGCGGTCACGGAAGCGGTCGTAGCGCTTGCGGCCACCGCCTTCCTCATCGCTTTTTTCAATGACCAAGCCCGCTTCTACCAAGGCGGGAGCAGCGTAATCGGGAAATACGGCGCGCAAGCCGTCCCAGCCATCTGGCGCATAACCGAGACCAAACTTTGCGGCGATTTCGCCGGTCAGTCCGCGCTTTTTCAGATAGGCGATTGCGTTCTGTGCGCCACGCAGCTGATGGCGATAGAAGTCGTTCGCCTTTGTCATCACATCGGACAGCGCCAAGCTCTTGGCCTGCACTTCCGCACGCTGCGCCGGCGGCAGGCGATCCTCGTCCGGCACGCTCATGCCAACGCCCTGCGCCAGATCCTTGACCGCCTCGACGAAGCCGAGGCCGGAAT
>JAEZVM010000200.1 GCA_023420795.1 Pseudomonadota bacterium | reverse complement strand
AGGCACAGCTGGAGAAGCGGCTGGCGGCATGATGCCGATGTAGTCGCCGGAGCATCAGTTCTCTCTCCGACCGGGGATAAAAGCAACATGTGAGAAAGCGCGGCAGGGCAACCTGACCGCGCTTTTTATTTATCCATGTTGCACGTTAAACAATCCACCCACAGAAGAGTTGTCTTAGCAACAACCAACAAGTAACGTTTGATTACAATTCTTTTGTTTCCGCACGGCAATATTGTGTGAGAATGGCAGCCCTTCCCAATCTTTCTGGCGCTTCTCGCGTCCATGAATACAGTAGGGCTGCAAGACATGGCTTCTCATCGCTCCGAGGGCACGCACGCCGCAAACTCCGTTTCCGCATCGCGGCGGATGGAGATTTTGCTGGAGCTGGTCGAAGCCGCCTCCTCCGCAGTCAATGCGCAATTCGACCCGTTTACTTCTCGCCTGTCGGATGCCCTGCTGCGCGCGTCGGCAGCGAGTGCCGAGCCGGCGGAAGCGAAGCGCTGCCTCGAAGCCGCCAACCTGCTGAAGAAAAACCGCTATCCGTTTTACTATCTCGCGTCCGAACGGCTGGTAGCCGTTCTTGAACATGAGATCCGGCTTGCCGACGATCCTTCGCTCGGGGAACTCGGTGCCCTGAAGCCGCTTCCGCCGGATCTGGAGATCGACAAGAAACTTACCCTGCTCAAGGCCGGCCGCGAGATCGAACGCGAGCACGACGAACGCTTGGCTACGCTTCGCATACGCCTCGCCTATCTGTTCGGCCAGCATGAACTGGCAGCCAAACAGAATCCGTTCCGGCCGCAAGTCTTCCTGTCGGCGATCCATGATGCCTGGTGCGAATTCCAGCCGGACGCCGAATCACATCATCTGATATTTCCGCAGTTGCGGCCGGACGTGTTCCTCGACATGGCGCCGATACTGCATGCACTCAACGGCACTCTGATCCGGTGCGGCATTCTGCCTCGGCTAGCCGATCCTTTTCATATCCCGGCTACCCCGGCCAATCAGGCCGCGTCGGATGATGACGCGGTGGCGCTGCAGTTGCGCCGCCTGTTCCCGGAAACCAGTTCCGTCCCCAAGACGGATCGTCCGTTGGCCGGCGCATTCCCCGCGCTCTTTGCCGAGGATGCACTGCATACAGAAGCAGCCCGCAACGGCTTGCTCGGCTACCTGGCCAGTCTGCGCCATTGCAAGGCTGATACGTCGCTGCTGCTGCAGATTCGGCAGCAGGCGCCGCAGGGTCTGCTGACACCGGCGGATGAGCATGTGTTCGATCTGCTGATGAAAATCTTCGCCGCGATTTTCCGCGACGACAACATTCCGGCAGAAATCAGGCAATTGATCGGTTCGCTGCAGCTGCCGGTGCTGGAAGCGGCGGTGGCCAACCGCAACTTCTTTTTCAGCGCGAGCCACCCGGCGCGGCGCATGATCGAACTGCTGGCCCAGGTCGGCATCGGCTGGAGCGCGGAAAAGGGCGCCGCCGATCCCTTGCATCAGGCCATCCTGCGCAATATCAAACGGGTGCAGTCGGACCGGCGCATCGCGGTGTTTGCCGATGCGGTCGCTGACCTAGAAGCCTTCATCAACAAGGAAGAAAGCCTGTCCGCCGACGCGCTGTCCGCGCCGATCGCGCAAGCCCTGCAGAAGGAAAAGCTGCTGCAGGCAAGCGATGCGGCCCAGCGGGATGTCGCTCTGCGCATCGGTACCGGCGAGGTGGTCGCTTTCGTCGAAACCTTCCTCGAAAACAAATGGGTGGAGGTGCTGACGCTGGCATACAACGTGCAGGAGCAAAAGCCGCAGGCAGTGCACAGCGCGCTCAAGACCATGGACGATCTGATCTGGAGCGTCAGGCCGAAGATCACGATGGACGAGCGCAAGGAGCTGCTCGCCAGGTTGCCGGCGATACTGGAAAAACTGAACAAGTGGCTCGACCTGATCAAATGGGACGACGCGAGCCGCGCCCAGTTCTTTACCGAACTGGCCGAATGCCATGCATCGATCGTGCGTGCGCCGCTGGAGCTGTCGCCGCAGCGGCAGGTCGAGCTGGCGGTGGCTGCCGCGCAGCAGGCCGCGGAACGAAGGATGCAGAAGCAGGCCAGCGCCAAGCCGGAGCCGGCGCCCGACCCGTTTGCCGAACAGGTGCGCAAACTGGAGCGCGGCACGTGGCTGGCATTCACACGCAAGGACGGCACTGTTTTCAAGGCCCGCCTGGCATGGATCAGTCCGATGCGCAGCCTTTACGTCTTTGCCACCCGCGAACGACAGGAAGCCCTCTCATTGTCCGCCGAGGCGCTTGCGCTCGCACTGCGCAGCAATCGCGCACAGATCGTCCTTGTCGCCGGCCTCGTCGAACGGGCACTGGCCGATGCACTCGATCCGGCAAACTCCGACATGGCCGCCGTGAGACCGGCAGCCTGAAGCACAAACGGGCGAACCAGCAGCCGCCCAGCCCTACCCCTGATACCAAGCAGCCCTGTTGCCGTTCATGATTAAATATCATGTTTCGGACACCAGCGGCATTCCTTGCCCCGGCGCAGCGTCCGTATCCGCGTCGAGTCCGCCTTCATCCTATTCAAAGGAATTCCGACATGGCCGGTTCCAGCCTTTTAGCACTGATCGACGACATCGCCACTATTCTCGACGACGTTTCGGTGATGACGAAAGTCGCAGCGAAGAAAACCGCGGGCGTGCTGGGCGACGATCTGGCGCTGAATGCGCAGCAGGTATCCGGCGTGAAGGCCGAGCGCGAGCTGCCGGTGGTGTGGGCGGTTGCCAAGGGGTCGATCCGCAACAAGGTGATCCTGGTACCGGCGGCGCTGGCCATCAGCGCATTCGCGCCGTGGGCGGTGACGCCGCTGCTGATGGTGGGCGGTGCCTTTCTCTGCTACGAGGGTTTCGAAAAGCTGGCGCACAAGCTGCTGCACTCGAAGGCGGAAGACAATGCGCACCATGAAGAACTGATCGAGGCCCTGACCGACCCGAAGGTCGATATCGTCGCGTTCGAAAAGGAGAAAGTGCAGGGCGCGGTGCGCACCGACTTCATCCTGTCCGCCGAGATCATCGCGATCACGCTCGGTACTGTCGCGGCAGCACCGTTCGCGGAACAGGTCGCGGTCCTGGCCGGCATTGCGCTGATCATGACCATCGGCGTGTACGGGCTGGTGGCGGGCATCGTAAAGCTCGACGATGGCGGCCTGTATCTCAGCCGCCAGAACGGCAGCCTGCAACGCGCGCTCGGCGGAGCGATCCTGCGTGCAGCGCCTTACATGATGAAGAGCTTGTCGGTCATCGGCACGGCGGCGATGTTCATGGTGGGCGGCGGCATCCTGATGCACGGCATTCCCGGCGCAGAGGATTTCACGCACGGCATCGCGCACGCGGCCGGCGGCGTCCCGGTCATTGGCGGCGTGCTGGAAGCGCTTACACCGACGCTGCTGGATGCCGTGGGCGGCATCATCGCCGGCGGGCTGGTGCTGGCCGTTGTCAGCATCGCGACGCGCCTGTATCGCGGCGTGAAACCTCAGTCCTAATAGTTGGGCTTGAAGGCCGTTCCTTCGTCAAACCGGCTCTGCCAGTGCCGCAGGTAGGAGGCGGCCAGTTCCGGGTTGTGCCAGATCACGATCACGTTTTCGCTGTTCGATTTCGCTGCCGCCTGCGAATAGTTGTAGGAGCCGGTCTGCACATGCAGGCCATCGGCAATGATGTACTTGTCATGGTGGATCGCATAAGCGCTGTTGAGCCGCACCGGAATTTTCGCGCCGGCCAGCAGGTTGAGCGCCGCCGTGCCGGACTTCGACTGATTCGCTTCGTCATCCGCCACCACGCGCACATCGACGCCGCGCTGCCTGGCGTCGCGCAATGCACGCACGATCGCCGGCGACGTAAACGCATAGGCGGCGAGCCGGATGCTTTTGCGCGAAGCATTGATCACTTTCAGCACGAGGCGCTCCGCACCGCCTTCCGGAGAAAATCCGACTTCGATTTCCGCGCCGGCTGGCGCCTTGTCGATATGCGTCTGCAGCGCCCATGACAGCTCATCGAGTAGTGTCGATTGCTTTGCTTCGACACCAGTAGCGCAGATAAGGGCAAACCCCAGAAAAAGTTTTTTTAGTAGAACGGAATACATGCGACGGAAGCGGTAGGCAGAAGAAGAAAGAGTGTGTTATTCCTGCCTTCAGGAAACTAACTCAAATTCTCGTTTTAGAAGGAAGACAGATAGCACCGCACTGTAGCAATTCCTGTCTGAAAGAGGTGGAACGCAAATTGAGACAGTATCAAAACGAAACGGTTTACATGCTGGTTTTACCAAAGGTAGCATTGACGGATTGATAAAGCCTGCCGCCGCTATCTGGAGAAAAATAGTGCGCCCCCCCCTGCGTTTTCCCTTGTCAGTCGCCGCGATAGTCGCACTTGCCGGCGGCTTGACCGCCAGCGGTGTCTTGGCCGCATGGCTGGCAGCTGACGAGCATGCCGAGGAAATCCGCTTTCTCGAGCGGGCCGCTGACATCCGCCTGAACGCTTTCCAGAACGGGCTG
This sequence comes from Pseudomonadota bacterium, assembly GCA_023420795.1. GTDB lineage: Bacteria > Pseudomonadota > Gammaproteobacteria > Burkholderiales > Burkholderiaceae_D > Noviherbaspirillum. Next base: position 20,090 of record JAEZVM010000200.1, on the reverse strand, counting down.
AACGAAGCACTGGAAGGACTCTCCACCATCAACCAGCTGTTTGTCACCGTCAACCCAGTCAGCCGTGAACAGTTCCGCATCTTTACCCAGCCGCTGCTCAAACGCCATCCTTACGTGCATGCATACGCCTTCCAGCGCGTCGTCTCGGCTGCGGAAAAGCCCGCTTATGAAGCTGGCATGCGCAAGCAGTATCCGGATTTCGCCGTGACCGAATTCTGGAACGGCAGGCTGGCGCCGGCTGACGGCCGGCGCGACTATCATGTGGTTGACTATATCGAGCCCGTCGGCGGAAACGAAACCATCCTAGGCTTCAATGCCTCTTCCACTCCCTCGATGAGGCGGGCAATCCATGCGGCAACCGGCAGCGGCAAACCTACCGGCACCGAACTTTTTCAGGTAATCCATCAACCGGGTGCACCACGCGGTTTCGTGGTGGTCATGCCGGTCTATCGCAATGGCGTCGTGCCGCCCGACGAAGCCGCCCGCCGCGAGGAGATACTTGGCCATACGACTGCGGCATTCCAGGCCGGCAAACTGATCGAGAAAACTCTGGGCCGCGCCGGCCTGCTCGATACGGCAGGACTCGACATTCGCGTCTATGGCGGCGGGCCGCCGGTTGAAGAGAATCTCGCCTTCCGCAGCGACCAGTCGCACCTCGCGCTGACGCAGATGTCGCGGCTGACACGCTGGCTGTTCGAGCGCAAGGATCTCGTGGTATCACGCCCATTCGAGGTCGCCGGCGTGCAATGGCACATGCAGATTTCCAGCGCCCCCGGCACAGTCGGCGGATCGCATGTCGCTTCATGGATCGTGCTCATTGCGGGCAGCATGATTACTGTGCTCGCCGCCGCCTACCTGCAGTCGCTGACCAGGCGCACGGCGGAGCTGGGGCGGGCCAACGCCCTGCTAAGCGAGGATATCGCCGCACGCCAGCGCATGGAACAGGCGCTGCGGGAAAGCGAAGATCGCTTCCAGCGACTGGCGGCGATGTCGTCGGACTGGTACTGGGAGCAGGATGCGGATCTGCGCCTGACGAAGATCAGCGGCGACAGCCTTCTCAACCAGTCCACCGACAAACTGATCGGCAAGGCGCTGTGGGAATTGCCGTTCGAGGCGACCGAGGTGGACTGGGCAGCGCACCAGGCGATCGTGCAGGCGCGGCAACCGTTTACCGATGTCGAATACAAGGTGCAGGAAAGCAGCGGACGCGTGCACTGGATCGTCGTCAACGGCGAACCACTGTTCGATGCGAAGGGCGAGTTCATTGGCTATCGCGGCACCGCGAAGGACCTGACCGCGCGCAAGGAGGCGGAACTGGCACTGCGCCAGTCGCAGCAGGAACTGCGCGAACTGACCGCGCACCAGGAATGGGTGAAGGAAGACGAGCGCAAGCGGATCGCGCGCGAGATCCATGACGATCTCGGGCAAAACCTGCTGGCCTTGCGCATCGACGTATCGATGCTCGATGCCGCCACTGCGGGCAAGCACCCGGAGCTGAACGCAGGCATCCGCGCGGTACTCGCGCAGATCGACAACACGATGAAATCGGTACGGGCGATCATCAACAACCTGCGTCCGTCGGTGCTTGATCTCGGCCTGCAGGCGGCGATCGAATGGCAGGTGCAGCAGTTCAGAAACCGCACCGCCATTCCGTGCAGCCTGATCATCGACGAGGAAGATTTCGACGACATGCTCGACGAGGAAAGCGCGACCTCGGTTTTTCGCATTGTGCAGGAATCGCTCACCAACATCAGCCGGCACGCGTATGCGAGCCATGCCGAAATCACCATGCGCCGCGAGGACAACATTCTCATCATCACGATCGGCGACAACGGCGTCGGCTCCTTCCCGGGAAACCAGCGCAAGCCGAGATCGTTCGGCCTGATCGGCATCCGCGAGCGCATTCACCGGATGGGCGGCGAACTCACGGTGGAGAGCCGTCCCGGCCAAGGCACATTGCTGACTTTTGCGATTCCCATCTCGGAGCCGCAGGCGGCGGCAGCCTGACAAGCTGTTGAATAACGACCGCAGCCCCAAAAGCCGAGTTTTGTCATTCCGAGGGCAGCGTGGCTCTTAAACCGTAGCAGGTGGGCTAACAAGTGAGATCTCTTGCTGCGTTCGAGATGACAAAGATCTGGTAAGCACACTCCCCATGGCGCATCAGCACTCACGCCGTTTTAGTTATAAAGCATCTCCGGCAGCCACAGACCGATCGCCGGGAACATGTACAGCAGCGCAATCGCCACCACCTGAATCGCCATGAACGGCAGCATGCCGGCGAAGATCTGGTTCAGCGTCACATGCGGCGGCGACACGCCTTTCAGATAGAACGCAGACATCGCCACCGGCGGCGACAGGAATGCCGTCTGCAGGTTAAGCGCAACCAGCAGGCCGAAGAATAGCGGATCGATTTGGTAGTGGTCGAGCAGCGGTATGAAGATCGGCATGAAGATCACAATAATCTCGGTCCATTCCAGCGGCCAGCCGAGCAGGAAAATGATGACCTGCGCCAGGATCATGAACTGCAGCGGCGTCAGGTTCATCGACAGTACCCAGTTGTTGATGATTTCCTGCCCGCCCAGCAGCGCAAATGCGGCCGAAAAGATGCTCGATCCGACGAACAGCCAGCACACCATCGCGCTGGTCTTCGCGGTTAGGTAGGTCGATTCCCGAAGCATGTCGAGATTGAAGCGTCGATAGGCGATGGCCAGCAGGATGCCGCCGAACGCGCCCATCGCCGCCGCTTCGGTCGGCGTCGCCAGACCGAACACGATGCTGCCCAGCACCGCGAGGATCATGAACATCAGCGGGAACAGCGAGCCGAGCAGCATTTTGAAAATTTCGAGCCGCACGAAGGTGAAGATGGCGTAGAAAATCCCAAGCGCGGCCAGCCCGAGGCCGAGTACGATCCAGTAGCTTTGCGGCACCGGCTTTGCCTGCGGCTCGTCCGTCCCCGGTTCCGCCTCTGGCTTCGGTTCGGCCGGTTCAGCCGTTGCGCCCTGTTCCTTTGGCTGCATTTCCGCCGGAGCCTCCTCAACCGGAGGCTCCGCCAAGCCACCTTCCACCTGCGGCTCTTCCAGTCCGCTATCGCCGGAGGACGACTCTGCAAAATCCGGCGAGCCCACGCTCATTTCCACCAGTTCGGTCGCGGCTTCCTCGGGTGCGGTCACCATGCGGTAGGCCAGTCCCATCGCCAGCGCAAACGCCAGCGCCGGCAGCAATGCGATGAACAGTTGCGACAGCAGCGTGCGCGCCGGCACGCCGGCATTGCGCTTGCCCTTGATCGCGCCGAGCAATCCCGGTAGCGCCCTGTTGCTGATCGAGGAAGCGATGGCCTGCGCGAACTCCGGCAGGTCCACGCGCCGGCCCTCGGCCGACAGCGGCGGCGCCGCGCTCGGCTTGAGCTTCGCGACCGCTATTACATAGATGACATATAACAGCGCCAGCATGATGCCGGGGAAGAACGCGCCCGCATACAGCTTCACCACCGATACACCGGCGGTGGCGCCGTACACGATCAGCAGCACCGAAGGCGGGATGATGATGCCGAGCGCGCCGCCGGCGGTGATCGCGCCCGCCGACAACTGGGTGCTGTAGCCGGCCTTGAGCATGGCGGGGAAGGCCAGTAGGCCCATCAGCGTCACCACCGCGCCGACGATGCCGGTAGCCGTCGCAAACACCGCGCAAGTGACAACGGTAGCCACTGCCAGCGAGCCTGGAATGCGGGCCATCGCGATATGCAGGCTCTTGAACAGCCGCTCGATCAGGTTGGCACGCTCGACCAGATAGCCCATGAAGATGAAGAGCGGAATCGAGATCAGCACGTCGTTGGCCATCACCGAGTAGGTGCGCTGCACCATCAGGTCGAGCGTGAGCGTCACCGCCTGCTCCGGGTCGCGACTGTTGAACGCATACCAGGCGAAGAACACGCCCATGCCCATCAGCGTGAACGCGGTGGGAAAGCCGAGCATGATGGTCACCACCACCAGCGCCAGCATCAGCAGGCCTACATGGCCGTTGGTCATGTCTTCCGGCGCGGGCATCAACACGAACAGGCCGATCACGATGGCGGCCAGTATCGACAGGCCGAACCAGACTTCCTTTCTCATTCTTTTCTCCCCGGCTTGTCCTTGACGAACTTGTCCAGGTCGGCGATATCCTCGTCTCTGACCTGAACCATTTCCTTCAGCTTGTCGACATCGACCTCCTCCACATCCTTCTGGCGCGGAGGCCATTCACCCGTCTTCAAGCAGATCACGCAACGGATGATCTCGACGATGCCTTGCGCCAGCAGCAGCACGCCGGCGATCGGGATTACCGTCTTGAATGGGTACAGCGGCGGTCCGTTGGCGGTGAGGGTGGAATGCTCGTTGATCGCCCAGGATTCGGCCGCATAGGTGTAGCCGGCCCACACCAGCGCGACGGTGCCGGGAATGAAGAACACGATGTACAGCGCAAGATCGATCCCTGCCTGCAGGCGCGGCGGGAAAAACCCGTACAGCACGTCGCCGCGCACATGGCCATCCTTGGCAAGCGTGTAGGCACCGGCCATCATGATGAGCGTGCCGTACATCATGATCATCAGGTCGAATGCCCAGGCATTCGGCTGGTTCAGCACATAGCGCGAAAAGACTTCCCACGATATCTGCAGCGTGAGCGCCAGCGCCAGCCAGGCAAATGCCTGCCCGACCAGGCTGCTTACCTTATCGACGAAAAACAGGAGGTTTTGCATGTCGGATCATCCTCGGTTGCAGCGACGGAACATGGCGTCCAAAAAAAACACCATCCGGCGCGGCTGGATGGTGTTTTCCCGGGTGCATCGTCCGCCATCAACCCTTCTTCGGCGCGGCCTTCTTCACGAAATAATGGTTGTAGGCCATGCGGCGCGGGTTGTTGGTATCCATATCCCACTTCATCGCCCGCTGCGCGAACGCGCGCATCGACGCTTCCACTTCCTTGAACAGCGGATTGTCCGCGCCCTTCTTCGCGACCACGTCGTCCCAGATCGACAATTGCGCCTGCAGCAGCGAATCCGGTGTCTTGTAGAACTTCACCTTGTCCTTGGTCTGCATCTCGATGTAGTCCTTCGAGTAGCGATCGACCGCCTTCCATGACATGTCGGCGGAAGATGCCTCCACCGCATTGGCAATGATCGCCTTCATCTTCGCCGGCAGTCCGTCGTATTTGGTCTTGTTGAACAGGATCTCGAACTGCTCGGAGCCCTGGTGGAAGCTTTGCAGCATGCAGACCTTGGAGACGTCGGGAAAGCCGAGTATGCGGTCGGAAGTGGCATTGTTGAATTCGGCGCCGTCCAGCAGGCCGCGGTCCATTGCCGGCACGATCTCGCCGCCGGGCAGCGCATTGACCGCTGCGCCCATCGCGGTGAACAGGTCGATCGCCAGCCCGTTGGTGCGGAACTTGAGACCCTTGAAATCCTCCGGCTTGGTAACCGGCTTCTTGAACCAGCCGAGCGGCTGCGCCGGCATCGGGCCGGTGAGGAAGGACACGACGTTGGCGCCTATCGACGAATACAGCTTTTCCAGCAGTTCCTTGCCGCCGCCGTACTTGTGCCATGCCAGCACCATGTTCGCATCCATGCCGTACGCGGGGCCGGAAGTCCATAAGGCGATGGCGCTCTGCTTGCCGTAGTTGTAGCCTAGTACACCATGGCCCCCGTCGAGCGTGCCCTTCGATACCGCATCGAGCAGGCCGAATGCCGGCACTACCGCGCCGGCCGGCAGCACTTCGATCTTCAGCTCGCCGCCGGTCATGTCGTTAACCTTCTTCGCGAAATCGAGCGCGTATTCGTGGAAGATATCCTTCGCCGGCCAGGTGCTCTGGAAGCGCAACTGGGTCGCTGTCTGCGCGCTGGCGATCATCGGCATGGCAAGCGCGGTTGCCGTGCCGGCGGTGGCCTTGCCGAGAAATCGGCGGCGTGAGGATTTGGTCTGCTCAACTGCTTTTCCGATCTTTTTCATGCTCTGTCTCCATTGTTGGTTTTTAGTACGACCAAATTCATTGTCGTACCGGAAAAAGATGCGTTATTGACATAAAGCGAAAGTTCCCCTGCTTGACTCTGCTCACGCGCAGGAGTGATGGAGTGCGATATGCTCGCTGCCGGCAGCACTAATGTCTCGTTTGCAACTTCAGGCTTGAAGGGAGCGGTTATGGAAATTCTGATTCTGGGACTGGTGCTGTTCCTCGGCATCCATCTTGTTCCCGTGATGACCGGTATGCGCAGGCAGCTTTTCGGTTCGCTCGGCGAGAAGCGCTACAAGGGTTTGTTCTCGCTTGTCTCGGCCATCGGGCTGGTGCTGATCGTGGTCGGCTATGCACGCGCGCCGGCCGGACCTCGCCTGTTTGATCCTTATCACGCCGCCGTGCTGGCCGCGCCGCTGTCGATGATGGTCAGCTTCGTGCTGCTTGCCTCCGCCAACATGAAGACGCATATCCGACGTACGCTCAGGCACCCGATGCTGATCGGCGTCGGCATCTGGGCATTCGTGCACCTGCTTGCCAACGGCGAGACAAGGGCAAGCATTCTGTTCGGCGCCTTTCTCGCCTATGTGATCATCGATCTGATCTCCGCAGTGCAAAGGCATGCGGTGAAAGCATTTACACCGGCGTTGCGGCAGGATGTGATCACGGTTGTCGCAGGCATTGCGCTCGCATTGCTTGTCATGGCCTTCCACCGGCCGCTGTTCGGCGTGGCGGCGGTGCCTTGGGGTATGTAGGTCGGCGGCTTCGGAACCCGCCCTGCGTTCTCGTGTCGTAGCAACAAGAACCGCAGCAAGCAGGCTGATCTCCGGGGGAGCAGTGCCCAAACGTGCATTACTCATCATCAACAGCAAAAGCCGCAGCGGCACATCCGATGTCGATGCTGCATTCGATCATTTCAGGCGCCAGGGCATCGAAGTCTTCGGGCAAAGGCTGGACCGGCCGCAACAGATTCCCGGGCTGATCCGCGACTATCAAGGCAAGGTCGATTGCGCAATCATCGGCGGCGGCGACGGCTCGATGAATGCGGCGGCGGCGGCGCTGATCGACACGCAACTGCCGCTTGGTGTGCTGCCGCTGGGAACGGCGAACGATCTGGCGCGCACCTTAAGCATCCCGGCCGACGTCGGGCAGGCATGCGAGGTCATCACCGCCGGCGTGCTGCACCGCATCGATCTGGGACGAGTGAACGGACACTACTTCTTCAACGTTGCCAACATCGGGCTCGGCGTGCATGTCGCGCATCACCTGTCGCCCGACATGAAGCAGCGCTGGGGAGTCTTATCGTATGCGCGCGGCCTGATCAAGGCGATCCGCTCCTTTCATCCCTTCCATGCCGATATCGTGTGCGACGACCGCCGCCGGCGCGTGCGTTCGATGCAGATCGCGGTCGGCAACGGCCGGCATTACGGCGGCGGCATGACGGTGGCGGAACAGGCGAGCATCGACGACCATCGCTTCTTCCTGTACAGCATCGAACCGCTACGCTGGTGGGAGATGATCCGGCTTGCGCCCGCCTTCCGCACCGGCCGCTTCCAGGGGCATGATCCGGTCGATATCGACCACGGCCGGCACATCACCATCACGACGCGCCGGCCGATGACGGTCACCGCCGACGGCGAGACCCTGACGAGCACCCCGGCACAATTCGACATGGTGGCCGGCGCGGTGCAGGTGTTTGTCCCGGCCAGCTACTTCGATGGACAACAGGAGTTGCGACATGCTGCTCAGAGATGACACGCAAATGGCCGTCAGCCAGGTGGAAACCCTGTGCCTCGGATCGGCCGACCACTATGCGGTTGCCGCGGAAAAGGCCGACGATGCGATGCTCGCGAAACTGTTCGCCGAACTCGCACACCAGCGCCGGCAGCTTGCCGCCGCTCTGGCAAGGCAGATACGCACGACCGACGACCTGCCGCAGCCGCCCGACCCCGACAGGGCGGCCGTCGGCGAAGTGCTTGCCGATATCAAGGGCTGGCTGTCGGGCGATGCGCGCAGCACGCTGATCGAGGAGAGCGAGCGCGGAGAGGAAAGGCTTGCGGCGGCGGCACGCGAAGCGCTCGGGCACGAACTGCGGCCTGAGATGCGCAGCGCATTGCAGGACATCCTGTCGGATGCGGAAGCGGCCAGGAAAAACCTGGCCGCCGTGCATGGTTGAATCATCCATCATCCTGTCATCCCGAACGCAGTGAGGGATCTCGCATCCAGATTGACAAGGCCTATCTCATCTCGAACGCTTCCTGGTGAAAGCGCAGCCTGCCCTTCCAGGAACGCCGCAGCCCTTCCTGCAGCATGTGCGCCAGCCCGCGCGGCCCGCAGAACCACACATCCATCCGCCTGCGGCCGCCCTGTGCGGCGAGCAGCGCATCGGCGGACAGCCGTTCGCCCTGCCGCTCACCATGCACATGCAGTCGGACGTTCGGCAGCGCGGCGCACAGCGCCTGCAGCCGCGCGACGAATGCATCGTTCTCGCGGTCGCGGGTGCAGTAGTGCAGGTCGGCGGAGGGCGCCTTCTCCGGTTCCTGCTGCATCGATTCCAGCCATGCGAGGAAAGGCGTGATGCCGATGCCGCCCGCGATCCAGATCTGCTGTGCCTTCGGATCGCAGCGCGACAGCTCGAATCGTCCGTACGGCCCTTCCACCTGCACCGGCTGCCCGGAGCGCAGCTTATGCGCGAGGCCGCGCGTGTAGTCGCCGAGCTCCTTGATCTGGAAGGTAATGCTGCGGTCGCCCCGGTCGGCGCTGGCGATGGTGAACGGATGCGCGCCTTCGATGCGGTCGAAGCTGACGAACGCGAACTGGCCGGGGCGATGGCCTTTCCAGCCCGCGTCGAGGCGGCAGTTCACTTCGGTGACATTGCCTTCGTTGCGGCTGACCGACTCCACGCTGCCGCCGACCATCCGGTCGCGACCGATGCGCCCCGTCAGCGACAGCACGCTGGCGACGACGCCGATGCCAAGGCAGATTCCGAGCAGCATGCCAGCTGGCTGCACCCAGTAATCCAGCGGCGCCAGCAGCGCGGCATGGAAGGCGAGCGCAAGGTAGAGCGCCGGCATTGCGCGGTGCGCGTAGCGCCAGAACTTGTACGGGAAGCGCTTCCACAGCGTCAGCACCAGCATGCCCAGCGCGATGTAGATCGCGAACTCGCCGAGTTCTTCGGCAAGCTCACGCATTGCGTCCAGCAGGCCGGTGAATTCCTCCTTCGGCGGACGGCCGGTGCGGCCGATCAGCGCCTTGAGCACATCATCCGACATCTCGACGATCCAGTGCAGCGCACCCATCGAAATGGCGAGAATGCCAGTCCATTTATGCAGGCGATAGGCGCGGTCCATGCCGCCGAGCGGCCTCTCCAGCCAGGCCGGCCGCGTGGCGAGCAGCATGGCGAACGACATCAGCACGATCGCGTACATGCCGGTCAGGTACATTCCCTCGCGGCGTGCGAGCCACCATATGGAGACGCCTTCCTGTACCGGCGACGAGAAAAAGTCCCAGCCCCAGGCCAGGGTCACGGCGGCCAGCAGGCCGGCGAGGATAGATTTCATAATTCACTCCAGACTGATCGAAACCGGATGATCGCCGCGCCTCTCATGCTGGCGCGGCGACATTCACTTACTGCCGCGCGCCCGCGTCATCCGGGCTGCGGCGCTCGCGCCTGTCGTCCTTGCGGCGAGAATCGATGACGTCGCCGGTCTGCGGGTCGAGATACAGCTTCACCCGTGCACCGTTCTTGTCGCGTGCCTTGACTTCGAAGGCGTTGCGCTCGCGCTCGATTTCATCGATATCCTGATAGCCCATGGCCACTACCTTGTCGTGAATCTGGCCCATCGTCAGTTCGTTCTTCGCCGGTACGCTGGCGGCAGATCCCGCGCCCTGCGCGAATGCCGGCAGCAGCGATGCGCCTCCGGCCACGATGCCGGCGCCAAGGACAAGTGCGGAAAGAATGTGTGAAGTACGCATGATGTTTGCCTCCTGTGGTTGCGGTCTGATCGCGACCGTGAATACATTGTGCGAAAGTGGTCCTTAACCTTTGCTGAAGCAGATGTTCATCCGCCGTTAATCCAATCAATCGTCCTCGTAGTAGCCGCGCTCCGCATCCGCATGACATGCGGTGCAATTGGCCTTGGTGCGCACATCCTTGTGCTTCCATTCCCAGTCCGGCACTTCGCGGTGCTCGTGCTTCCATTTCGGCAGCTCGGTGATGCGCAGCGGTGCGCTGTCGGCCGACACGCCGCGCATCAGCTTGCCGCTGTAACGCCGTCCGCCAGAGTCGGCCGCGTTATCAACCAGATAGCGGGTGATGTGTGCATTGGTCGCATCATCGATGCTGGCGTCGTCGCCGAAGTGGTTCTGCAGGTCGGCCATCATGCGCTTCCATGAGCGGGCAGGCAGCATCGACGGCGCGAACGCGAGATGGCAGCTGCCGCATTCGGTCTTCGTCTTCTGGTCGGTCACCGGCGGAAAGTAGTGGTCGCCGCCGGCCCGCGCGCGGTCGAGCAACACGGCGGAGAAGCCGACGGCGAGCAGGCCGACGGCAATCAAACGGATCGGGAACTTCATGGCTAGCTCCTATCGGCTCATCATGTAGCTCAGCCAGTCGCCCTTTTCGAGCGGCGTGCATTCGCGGCCGAGCACTTCGTTGCAATTGCGCTTGAACCATTTCTCGACCTTCGCCGGATCGGTATAGCGCTTCGGCGATACCGACGCCGCCATCGGTTCGATTGCCTTGCCGGCAAGCGTCTGGCCGGCATCGCGCGGATTGCCGGAATGGCAGAACGTGCAGGCCGGCGTGTCGGGCTTGCCGCCGCCGAATTTCTTCAGATGGAAGGCCTCGCCGCGTGCGGCGGAAAAGCCGGCGAAGGAAGGCGATGCAGCCTTGGCCGCGGCGGCATAGCGGTCGAGCAAATCCTCGCGCGGACCGGCGTGGCCGACGGCGGCCAGCGGCAGCAGCGCCGCCAGCAGCAGGGCATGGGTCTTTGGAATCATGGTGGCGGTCCTTATAATCGGGTGGTGCCGCAACTATGCGCGCGACAGGCTGAACAGCGCCTTAATCCGGCGTTCATCCGACATTCAGGATCGGTTCGCTATAACGGCCACATGAAGTCACCGGATCAAGCCATGAAACCACACGCTCTCTTCGCCGCCTGCCTCACGCTGATGCTGGCGACTGGCGGACCACAAGCGGCGCATGCCGACGGGCGGCACGACCACGACCGCGCACGACAGGCGCTGGAAGCGGGCGAGGTGCTGCCGCTGCGCACGGTGCTCGAACGTGTGGAGCGCGACTATCCTGGCCAGGTGATGGAAGTCGAGCTGGAGCGTGAAGACGGGCACTGGATCTATGAGATCAAGCTGCTGCGCACGAACGGCGCGCTGCTGAAGCTGGAAGTCGATGCGCGCAACGGCGCACTATTGGGCAGCAAGGAACGCGAGAGGAAACGCTGATGCGCATTTTGGTAGTGGAGGACGAACCGACGCTGTCGGCACAGCTGTGCACCGCGCTGACTGAAGCCGGCTATGCGGTCGATACCGCATACAACGGCGAGGATGCGCATTTCCTCGGCGATGACGAGAGCAATCCGTTCGATGCGGTGATCCTCGACCTCGGCCTGCCGCGCATGGACGGCCTGACGGTGCTGAGGAAATGGCGCGCCGCCGGACGGATCATGCCGGTGCTGATCCTGACCGCGCGCGACAACTGGAGCGAGAAGGTGGCCGGCATCGACGCCGGCGCCGACGACTACCTGACCAAGCCCTTCCACATGGAAGAACTGCTGGCCCGCCTGCGCGCGCTGATCCGCCGCGCCGGCGGCCATGCCAGCGCCGCTCTGACTTGCGGGCCGGTGACGCTCGACACACGCAACAGCCGCGTCACCATCGATGGCCAGGCGTTGACGCTGACCGGCCATGAATTCCGCGTGCTGTCCTACTTGATGCACCATCAGGGCGAACTGATCTCCCGCAGCGACCTGATCGATCACATCTATGCACAGGACTTCGACCGCGACTCGAACACCGTCGAAGTGTTCATCGCGCGCCTGCGCAAGAAACTGCCGCCGGGCCTGATCGAAACGGTGCGCGGCCTCGGCTACCGACTCGTGCGCCCGGAATGAGCGAACCGGCCTCGCTGCTCAATTCGCTGCGACTGCGCCTGCTGGCCGGCACGCTGGTCTGGATCGTCGTCTCCATTGTGGTCGCCGGCTGGGGGCTGGGCGGCCTGTTCCGCCAGCATGTAACACAGCAGTTCGACGCCGAGCTGAAAACCCATCTCGATCAGCTCACCGCCAATCTCGCCTTCGATGACAGCGGCCGGCCGTCGCTGCCGGTTGCATTGAGCGATCCGCGCCTGGCGCGCCCGTTCTCCGGCTTGTACTGGCAGATCGACCGCATCGGCAGCGCGGATGCGCCCGGTGAAAGCGGCCTGCTGCGTTCGCGTTCGCTGTGGGATTCCGTGCTCGCCGTGCCGCGCGACATGCCGGCCGACGGCGCCGTGCACAAGCACCGCATCGCCGGCCCGGAAGGCGCAACGCTGGGCATGATCGAGCGCACCGTTTTCCCCGCCGGCCGTCCGGACCAGCCGCTGCGGCTGATCGTCGCCGCCGATGAGCAGCTGTTGACCGAGCCGGTCGAGCGCTTCAACGGCATGCTGTGGCTCGCGCTCGGTGTGCTCGCGGCGGGCCTCATACTGGCGGCAGTGGTGCAGGTCGTGGTCGGCCTTTCACCGCTGCAGCGGCTGCGCGAGGCGCTGGCGGCGGTGCGTGACGGTGGCACGCAACGTCTGGAAGGCAGCTTCCCGGTGGAGATCAGGCCGCTGGTCGAGGAATTCAACACCGTGCTGTCGCAGAACGAGGAAGTCGTCGCGCGCGCCCGCACGCAGGCCGGCAATCTCGCACATGCGCTGAAGACGCCGCTCGCCGTGCTGGCCAATGCCGCGTCCGCCGACCGCAGCGAGCTGGCGCAACTGGTGACTGGCCAGGTGGACATCGCGCGCCGGCAGGTCGATTACCATCTGCGCCGCGCGCGTGCGGCTGCCGCGGTGCGCATGCCGGGCGCGCGCACTGCGCTTGCGCCGATCGCCGAAGGGCTCGCGCAGGTGATGCGCCACATTCACGCGGACAGACAACTCGATATTGCCATTGGCCCGATTGCACCCGAACTGGCCTTTCGCGGCGAGGAGCAGGACTTGCAGGAAATGCTCGGCAACCTGTTCGACAATGCCTGCAAATGGGCGACGCATCGCATCGAGCTGAACGCTGCGCAGCAGCAGGGAGAACTGGTAATCACGCTGGACGACGATGGCAAGGGACTTCCTGCTGCGGACTGGGACGCAATGCTCGGACGCGGCACCCGGGCCGATGAACAGGTGCCCGGTTCGGGGCTGGGGCTGGCTATCGTGGACGATCTCGCGCGCATGTATGGCGGCAGGATAGAACTGGCGGATTCGCCCTTGGGCGGATTGCGGGCGGTGCTGCGCCTGCCGGCGGTATAGAACCATGCGTTTTCCACATCCTTGTCACCCCTCGCCGCGCCCGGGATGACAAACCGTCTCTAGTTCACCAGATACTTCTCCAGCCGTTCACCACCACCGCTACCATGCGCACCCAGCCACTGTGCTCGCGCCGCGCGCCGCGCATCCGCAGTCGCATCTTCCTCTTCCACGCCTCCAGCAGATTACGCAGCACCGTCGCGCAGTTGAGCAGCATGTGCATGCGCGAGCGGTATAGCACCAGATGATCGAGGTCGCGTTGCACGCCGCCCAAGCGCTTCTTGTACTCATCCTGCCCCCACAGGAAGTGGTATTCATTGCCGCCTCTGGCGATGCATTCGCAAACGCTCAGGTAGCAGCACAGCGTGCCCACCCGGTAGTCGTTGTACGCGGCCTCATGGGCAAGCACGTCGAGAAAATAATTGTCGCCGATACGGTAGTTGATGGTGCCGGCACAGATCCGGCCATCGATGGTAATGATGCCGACAAGGCCGCATTCCATCGCCAGCCGGATGATGCGCTGTGCATGCCAGTCATCGTTGATGGAAACCTTGCCCTTGTCATGCATGCGGTTGCGGTTGAGTTCGATGATCTGCAATATCTGCTGCGCCTCTATCTGATGCGCGGCGAGCGCCTGAAAACGGAAATCCGGGAAATCGCGCCTCAGCTTGTTCAGATAGCGTTGCACATAGCTGCGCGTGGATTTGCCGAGGGTGGCGAGATAGTCTGCCTGGCTGCGCGGCAGCGTCAGCACCATGTCTTCCAGGCAGTTGTAGTGCTGGCTGGGCATCGGCAGCTGCCAGCGCTGCGCCTGCACCGCATGGAAGGAAATCGCCTGCACCGATGGATAGCGGGCAAAGATATGGTTCGCAAAGCGGATCACGCCGTCGCGTTCGAGGCGCATGCCTTCATTGATGACGCGCAGACTGCCGCCTTCATGCCGGAACAGCCATAGATCGATGATCGCATCACCGTCATGCAGCACATAAGTGCTCGCATTTTCGATGCCGCCGAACACCCTGCCATAGGCGATTGACGAAAACAGGTTGCCGTACAGGCGCTGCAGTTCCGTCTCTGCAAACGGCGGTATCTCTTTTTCATGACAGCGGATGTACAGGCCGGGCGGCGACGCGCCCTGCACATCGGCTGTCATGGCGGTATTGCCATCGATCGCGTTTTCCAGCGGGCGGCTCAGATTCAAGTTGTTGCTCCCTGATTTCACTGCATCAAAGGAGATACCAAAGATTCATGAAGATTGAATCAATGCGAAACGAATGGTTCATTGTCCGCGCCACCTGCGACGGGCTTGTTTGTGTGAGCGCAAGCCGAGAAGAGCAGTTCACAGGCGGGCTGTGTTGAGCGCTCGATTGTTTGATGCCGCTCCGGACAAGCCGGGCCGGCTTGTGCAAGCTGTGGGCTGCCTTGTCATTTCAGCCTCGATTGATCCAGATCATGGGAAATTAGTGTCTGGAAAATTACGCTGGTGCAATAACGTCATCCATTAAACGAGGAAACAGCATGAGCTATAAAACGCTTCTGGTACACGCAGACGAGTCCCGCCATATGCCCGGACGCATCGATCTCGCCGCCCGGCTGGCGATTCAGCACGACGCGCATCTCGTCGGCGCGGCCGCAACCGCCCTGCCGAGCGGGTTCTACCTGCCGGGCGTGCTGGGGGATGGCGGCGTGACCGTGACGGCGAGCCTCGACTATCTGCGCGAACGCGCCAAGGGCACGATGATGGAATTCGAAGCCATTGTGCAAAAAGCCGGCGTGAACTCGTATGAGCCGCGCATCGTCGAGGACGAGGCGGGCGCGGGCCTGTGCCTGCAGGCGCGCTACAGCGACCTGGTGATCCTCAGCCAGACCGATCCGGAAGAGGATCTGCCGGCATTGCGTGGCAATTTCCCCGAATATGTGGTCATGAACTGCGGCAAGCCCGTGCTGGTCGTTCCGTATGCCGGCGAATTCAGGCAGGTCGGTAAGCGTGCGCTGGTCGCGTGGGATGCCAGCGCGGAAGCCACGCGCGCGGTGAGCGCGGCGATCCCGTTCCTGAAGCAGGCGGAACTGACGCAGGTGGTCGTGTTCGATTCGAAATCGCGCCGCGCCGCGCATGGCGAGCAGCCGGGCGCGGACATCGCGCTGTTCCTGTCTCGGCACGGCATCAAGGTCGAGGTATCGCAGCAGACCAAGCCGGACGACATCGACATCGGCAATGCGCTGCTGTCGTATGCCGCCGACTTCGGCGCCGACCTGCTGGTGATGGGCTGCTATGGCCACTCCCGCTTCCGCGAGGTGCTGCTGGGCGGCGTCACCAAGACTATCCTGCAGTCGATGACGGTCCCGGTTCTCATGGTGCATTGAAGCACCATGCAATCCAGGAAATAAATCGGCACTAACCAGCGTGAACTTCGCTACACTCTTCCCATAAATATGGGAGGAGAAGATGCATCGCACTCTGGTCGGGCGCCTGCTGCTGGCGTTCTGCGCGGGATGGCCGTTATTGGCTTCAGCCGAGCCTGCGTCGGTGATGCGGCTGGCGAGCCTCGAATGGATTCCGTATGTCGGCGCGCATCTGCACCATGAGGGCTGGTCGGGATCCGTCGTCCATGCGGCGGCGCAGCGGGCCGGCTATCTCGGCCGGATCGACTACTTTCCGTGGAACCGGGCAATGCAGCTCGGCATGAAAGATGCGGCATACGCAGGATATTTCCCGGCTTATTACACCGAAGAACGTGCCCGCAAATGCCACTTCTCCGCGCCGATCGGTACCAGCACGATCGGCCTCGCCTATCTCAAAGGCGCGCCGCTTGAGTGGAACAAGCTGTCCGACCTGAACGCGCTGAAGATCGGCGTGGTGGCCGGCTTCTCGAACGGGCCGGAATTCGACGCGATGGCCGATACCGGCCAGCTGAATGTCGATGCATCTCCCAACGACATGCTGAACTTGCGCAAGCTGCTGGCGCATCGCGTGGATGCAGTAGTCATCGATGCGCTGGTTATGCGTTATCTGGCAGCGACCGAACCCGGCATCGCCGCGAAACGCGAGCAACTCGCGTTCCATGCAAAACCGCTGGCCGCGCTGAGCCTGCATGTCTGCTTCCAGCGCACCGAGCAGGGCCGCAAGATGCAGCTAGCCTTCGACGCGGCACTACGGACGCTGCCACTGCGCAAAATGGAAGAACAATACTTCCAGCGGCTGCAACAAAAGAATCCATCCGCCTCGCCCTGAGTATCCGGCCTGCGCGCAGATTGAACTGAAATTTGTAGCAACTCGCAGGGCGCACAAGGCTCTAACCAAGGTGTTCGCCTAATGCGCAGCAAGCATCTGGCGGCGCGGAAAGCTTGTGGTGGAAACAATGCAATCTTCGGCAGACCAAGTGCTGTCCATCCGGACCGGCCCGACCGGCCTGGAAGGTTTTCTCGGCATCGGTGCCACACCAACCGGCCTGGTCATATTCGCGCATGGTAGCGGCAGCGGCCGCCACAGCCCGCGCAACAATCATGTCGCGGCCGGCCTGCGGCGCCGCGGTCTGGCGACATTGCTGATCGACCTGCTGCGGCCGGAAGAAGAGGATGACCGCTCGAAGGTCTTCGATATTCCATTGCTTGCATCGCGCCTGCTGGAAGCGACGGATTGGGCGCGGCAGCAGGCATCGCTGTCACAGCTGCCGGTCGCTTATTTCGGCGCCAGCACCGGCGGCGGCGCGGCGCTGGTGGCCGCGAGCCTGGACGCGCAGATCGCTGCGGTGGTGTCGCGCGGCGGCCGGCCGGATCTGGCGGGAGCGGCGCTGGGCAAGGTGCGCGCGCCGACCCTGCTGCTCGTCGGCAGTCTCGATACGCAGGTGATCGAGCTGAACCGGCAAGCGCTGCAGCAACTTGGCTGCAGCAAGGAACTGATCATCATCCCCGGCGCCAGCCATCTGTTCGAAGAACCCGGCACGCTGGATCAGGTGCTGCAACATGCCGCCGACTGGTTCTCGCAGCATTGCGCGGCCGCATCACGACAGGAGCATGGCAATGCTGTCTGACGATCTGCCATTCCTTAACCGGCGCGATGCAGGCCATCGGCTCGCCGCCGCATTGCTTCATCTGAAGGCCGACAAGCCGGTCGTGCTTGCGCTGCCGCGCGGCGGCGTGCCGGTCGCCTATGAAGTGGCGCTGGCGCTGGATGCGTCGCTCGACGTGCTGCTGGTACGAAAGATCGGCGCACCCGGACATCCTGAACTTGGCCTGGGTGCGGTAGTCGATGGCGCGCATCCGCAGCGGGTGCTGAACGAGGTGGTGATGCAACAGGTCCGGCCTTCGCCGGAATATCTGGAAGCCGAAGAACAACGGCAGCTCGCGGAGATCGAGCGGCGCAGAAAACTGTATTGCGGCGACCGCGCACCGGTATCGGTCGAGGGTCGTACCGTGATCGTGGTCGATGACGGCATCGCCACCGGCGGCACGATGAAGACCGCGCTGGCCGCACTGTCGCAGGCGGGCGTGAAGCATCTGCTGTTCGCGGTGCCCTGCGCGCCTGCGGAGGTGGTGGAGGAAATGTACCGCGACATCCCCGACGGCATCTGCCTGCATGCGCCCGAGCGTTTTCGCGCGGTGAGCCTGTATTACACCGACTTCACGCAGACCACCGACGAGGAGGTCGTGGCGCTGCTCGATTCCGCATCGCAGCGGCAACCCGTTGCCGGCGCGGTCGATGATCTCGGCCCCGGCTCGGAGCTCGATGCGGTTCCGCCGGACGCCAGCCGCGACCGGATGCCGCCGGATGCGAACCTGCCGGGCCGAGGCTGAACGCGGTTTAACAGAGCGCGCCGCGCATTTCCTCGACGCTGGCAAACACCTTGTGCGACGCATACGGGGCCAGCGCTTCCGGCTTCGTATAGCCCCAGGACACGCCGGTGAAATCCAGCCCGGCTGCCTGCGCCGCCTGTCCGTCGCGTATCTCGTCGCCGACGCAAAGCACCTGATGCGGCGCGATGCCGGTCGCAGCCAGCAGTTTCCTGAACTTTGCCTTTTTTCCGAACATCGACGCGCCGCACTCGAAATGCCGCACCAGCGAAGCGTTGCGCTCGCCAAGCACCGCACGCACGTTTTCTTCGGAATTCGAAGTGACCACCGCTGCATCGACACCGCTATTCGCCAATCCTTGCAGCAGGCGGTCGATGCCGTCGAACAGCGGAATCTGCGCCGCGTTTTCCTTCATCAGCCGCCGCATGTCACCAGTCACCGCGGGCAGCTTCCACAGGGGCATTTCCAGATGCGCCATCAGTTCCCGGCTGCTGTAAGTGCGCAGCATGTCGATTTCATGCGAGGCGATCTTCCTGAAGCGATGCTTGTCGGCGATCTGGTTCACCGTCTTCAGAAACCACGGAAAGGAGTCGGCCAGCGTGCCGTCGAAATCGAAAAGAACAAGTCTGTATTTCATGCCTTCCTATTGTTTGTTGTTTCATTTCACGGCTGCGCGAACGGGTCGACCCTCGCCCAAAGGGGGGCGAACTTCACCTCGACGTCATCCTGCCGCGCGCGTTCAAGGATGAAGCGCATCGACACTTCTACATCATCCAGCGGCCAGGGGAGCGGCTCCAGAGGACGGTCTAGCGGCAGCGTGAAATCATCCCAATGGATCGGAATCACGCGGCGCGCACCGACGGCCGCCACCGTTTCGTGCCAGTATGCCTGGCGGAACGCATCATCCTGCTTGCCGAGCAGGCCGATCCCGAGGAAAGCCACATCGGCTTTCCGTCCGCGCAATGCGCCTTCGATGAATCCGGCGCTGCCCTGCACCAGCGCCGACTTGCCATCACGTTCGATCAGCAGCGAATAGCTGGTTCCCTCGTGATACCGGCTGGCGCGCACCGGCGGCACCAGCGGCTCAAGGATTTCGCCGCCGGTAAAGCCGGTCGGCGCATGCCGGGACTCAATCAGCGTGATACGGAACCGGCCGAGCTGCAGCGTGTCGCCGCCCTGCACGATGCGGATGCGATCCTCGCCCATGCCCCAGCCGCGCGCAACATTTGCCGTCGATTCCGAACCGACGACCAGCGCGCCGGTGCGTCTTGCCACTTCGGGCGCGTCCATCGCATGATCGTAATGGGAATGCACGACGATCACCGCCGTCAGGCGCCCGATGCCGGCGCGCTTGATTGCAGCGGCGATGCGCTCGGGATCGGGCGCCACCTTGCCGGCCAATACCGTAAGCTTGCCCGGGCGGGTGAAGAAGCCGTCGATCAGGATCGCGGTCTCGCCATCGTCGAACAGCAGCGTGGATACGCCGAGGAAGCTCACGCGCAATTCGCCGGGTTTTGCCGGTGCAAGCACCTGTTCCATGCCGGGCACCGGACCGGAACGATGCACGATCTGCCACGCGAACCATGCAGCGGCGGCCAGTGCGACTGCAAGGAACACCACCATCACGCGTTTGATGCCGCGCTTTACTGACATAGGCAACCCACCCTTTCCCCGACGGAAAAACCGAAAAAATGGCATAGTATCGACCCGGCACATATCCGGTGCCGGCGCTTTCTCCGCCCGTCCGCAGACCATCCTTCTGCATCCGATTTTCGGCGGCACACGCTGCTTAATTGCCAATTACATGGCCGATTATCAT